>JAUWLJ010000025.1 GCA_030613705.1 Chloroflexota bacterium | reverse complement strand
CATTTCGGACTGCGGAATTTGACATCATGTATAACGAAGGCATCTCAAAATCCGGTGACATACTCGACTTAGCCACCGAACTTTTGTTAATCGATAAACGGGGCTCTTTTTATTCTTATGGTGATATCCGTCTCGGTCAAGGGCGCGAGAACGCCAAAGGTTTCCTGCGGGAAAACCCGGACATGATGGAAGAGATCGATTTGGCTATTCGACAGCAAACCCTCAGCGGAATATCACCGATGGCGGTGGGCGAGGATGAAGAGCCAGATCCAGCCGAAGAAGAATTGTAATTCACCAGGATTTCAATCAATGTGAAGCCCGTCCTCTTGGCAATATTCTTTATCATTTTTCTGCTGGTTGCCTGCACCGGTCAGGTAACGCCTACCCTTTATGTCCCCCCAACGCGGGTAAGCACTCCAGATAAGATCACCCAAATCCCCTCAGCTGCAGACCTGGAATTTGAAAAAGACAGCTTGTCACCCCAACCAACACCCTCACCTGTCTGCACACCGGGGCTGATTTTCCTGAGTGATATCACGATCCCAGATGGGACAATTGTAAACCCAGGAGAGATATTAGATAAGCGCTGGTTAGTTGAAAACAGCGGTTCCTGCAACTGGGATCGTCGATTCAGCTTACGGCTGATCGCCGGGCTAGATATGGGTGCTCAACCTGAGATAGCTTTATTTCCTGCTCGCAGCGGAGCTCAAGCCGAAATCCGTATGCTGTTCACTGCGCCGCCAGACCCAGGTGCTCACCGCAGTGCCTGGCAGGCACAGGATCCACATGGAAATCTGTTCGGTGATCCCATATTCATCGAGGTGATTGTTCCAAATCCTTAGGTGTACGAGTGGAAGTTCAGCCTTGCAAAGAAAGGTCCTTCAGCTTCCCACCCTTATTGAGAAACATATGCAGTTCCCTTGCGCAGCCCATTCCCAAAGCACTATAGAACCCTGAATGATATAATTAATTCGAGGAGGGCAATCTCTGCCAGTGTTAGTGCTTGGTTATGGAATGATTCGGTATCCTTGGTTCAGTTCGTTCCTTTTATTACTCGTCGAACATCCTCTTAATGTACCCTTATCGAATAAATCTTCCAGGCTTATTTTATACTAATTTCATCCCAGAATGGCCCGGTAAAACACATCCTCCGGAGGCGATCTGGTGAGCGAAGAATTTACATTCAAAGGTGAGTTCATTTGGCGACCCACTGCCGAATACATCGATCCGGCTCACCTGACCCGGTTCATGCGCCAGCACGACCTCCCCGATTTCAATGCCTTGATGCAGCGTTCGACTGAAGATGTTGCCTGGTTCACTGAAGCGGTTCTTCAATACCTCGATATTCAGTTCTACACTTCGTACAGCAAGGTTCTCGATTTGTCTCGGGGGATCGCCTGGCCGCGCTGGGTGGTTGGGGGAAAAATGAACATTGTTCATAATCTACTGGACAAGTATATGGGCAGCTCGATTGAGGACCGGGTAGCACTGATCACTGAGAATGAATCTGGGGAGGTAAATTCCTACACCTACGCTGAACTATGGCGCAAAGTCAACCAGGCAGCCAATGCCCTGCGCAGCTTGGGTCTGGGTTCTGGCGATGCAATCGGCTTATTTATGCCCATGACCTGTGAGATCGTAGTTGCCATGCTGGCAATTGCCAAGATCGGCGGTATTATTCTGCCTTTGTTCTCCGGCTTTGGTTACGGAGCTGTGGCTACTCGCTTGGCAGATGCAAACGCCAAAGCGCTCTTCACCGCGGATGGCTTCCAGCGCCGGGGACAAACCATTAATATGAAAACCGTTGCGGATCGTGCTGCGGCTCAGGTTCCTTCCCTGGAACACATGATCGTACTAAACAACGTGAACGTGACAGTGGATATGATCGCTGGTCGCGACCATTGGTGGCACGACCTGGTTGAGAAGCAATCGGAACAAGCCAATACCGAGATCATCGACGCTGAGCAAGTTCTGATGGTCATATATACCTCTGGGACCACCGGTCGCCCGAAAGGTGCGGTACACACCCATACCGGTTTTCCTGTCAAAGCCGCTCAAGATATGGCTTTCGGCACAGACCTCCATCCAGGCCAGCGTTTCTATTGGATAACGGATATGGGATGGATGATGGGTCCCTGGCTCGTCTTTGGGTCAATGATTTTAGGGGGCACATTTATTCTTTACGACGGTGCTCCGGATTACCCCAGTTCAGACAGGCTCTGGAAGATGATTGAACGCCATCGTATCACCACCCTCGGAATTTCACCAACTTTGATCCGGAGTCTAATTCCTTTCGGAGAGCAGCAGTTTCGCTCCCATGACTTATCTTCGATCAAATTCTTCGCTTCGACTGGCGAACCATGGAATCTCGATCCGTGGATGTGGCTTTTTGAGAAAGTTGGTCAAAGGAAACGACCCATAATTAATTACTCTGGTGGTACAGAGATCTCTGGTGGTATCGTCATGGGTAATCCCATTCTACCCCTCAAACCAACTGCTTTTTCAGCTCCTTGCCCTGGAATCGCAGCCGACGTCTATGATGAAGACGGCAAACCTGTCCGCAACCAGGTCGGAGAATTGGTAATCAAAGCCCCTTGGATCGGCATGACACGCGGATTTTGGGGGGATCCAGAACGTTATGAAGAAACTTACTGGTCTCGATGGTCTAATATATGGGTGCAAGGCGATTTTGCAGTTGTTGACTCAGATGGGCAGTGGTACATCTTAGGTCGATCTGATGACACGATCAAGGTCGCTGGCAAGCGTTTAGGTCCTGCCGAAGTCGAATCAGTCTTGGTCGCCCATCCCTGGGTCATAGAAGCAGCTGCTATTGGTGTTCCGGACGATCTTAAAGGCAACACCGTCGTGGTCTTCTGTGTTCTCACTGCCGGTCATTCACCTGCCAATAAATTGAGGGAAGAGTTAAAGGGTGCAATAGTATCCTCTTTAGGCAAACCGCTGGCACCCAAGGAAATTCTTTTTGTTAACGATCTACCAAAGACGCGCAATGCCAAGGTCATGCGCCGTATAGTCCGTGCTGCATACTTGGGATTAGATCCAGGAGATACCTCTTCGTTGGTAAATCCCGAATCTATTATTGGTATTCAACAAGCTACCTAACAAAGGATGAGCAATGCCCATTTGGTGCCCGGAATGTAATGCCATGCTTGCTGACGGAACAGAGGAATGCCCCCGTTGTGGGGCCCATATAGGAGCGCCTGAACCAGAAAATGAATTCAGAGGTTCCGACATTGCCTGGTTCAGCGCTTATACCATCGCGATCATCCTCATACCAATCATTGTCGGCGTGGGAATTGCTTTGCTCTGCCTTTTCTTATTTTTTATCCAAAATTGATCCAACTTTGAAGGAAGAAAAACCATGAATTTCGATCTGACTGAAGAACAAAGCATGTGGAAAGAGGTTGTCCATGATTTCGTATCCCGGGAAGTCAAGCCTTCCGCACAGATGGTGGATGAAGAGGGAAAATTTAACTGGCAGGCCACCCATAAAATGGGACCAATGGGATTGCTCGGATTAAACGTCTCCGAGAAATATGGTGGGGCTGGTGTGGATGCCATCAGCGCGGCGATCGCCATAGAGGAACTCGGTTGGGGTTGTGGCAGTACCGCGTTATCGATATCCGCCCACAATGGCCTGGGATGCACACCATTATCCTTATTTGGGGGAAGTGAACTAAAAAAGCGCTTCCTGCCTCCAGTTGCAACAGGTGAGGGGAAACTTGCCGCCCTGGCGCTCACTGAACCCGACGCCGGTTCAGACCTTCAAGGGGGGGTTCGCACCCGGGCTGGGCTGGTGGGAGGCAATTGGGTAATCAACGGCACAAAAATGTGGTGTACAAACGCCAGCATTGCCGATTTCATCGTCACCCTTGTACGCACCGACCCGAACGCTGGCTCTCACTCGCTCAGCTTAATCGTTGTGCCAACAGATTCACCAGGATTACACATCGGTCCACCGGAGAAGAAAATGGGGTTGAAGGGATGTCCTACTCACGCGGTAACTTATGAGGATGTCAGGGTCCCGGAAAATTTCCTGCTGGGTGAAGTCGGTCAGGGATTATCTCAAACATTAACCGTTCTCGACTGGGGGCGTGTGGGTATCGCTGCTCTTTCAGTTGGCCTGGCTAAGGCGGCTTTTGAAGAGGCTGTTCGTTATGCGAACGAGCGGCATACGTTTGGCGTTCCCCTTTCACATCACCAGGCGATCCAATGGATGCTGGCCGATGCTGCTACCCAAATCCAGACTGCTCGATTGATGGTTTATTATGCAGCCTGGTTGAAAGACCAGGGACGCCCCTTCTCATTGGAAGCTTCCATGGCGAAGCTCAACGCAACAGAGATGGCAGAGCAGGTCTGTCGTGATGCGATCCAAATTCTCGGAGGCTACGGCTATAGTCGAGAATATCCAGTGGAGCGAATTTACCGTGACACACGGTTAATGACAATAGGGGAAGGTACAAGTGAAATCCAACGCATGGTCATCGCCCGCAAGGTTTTGCAAACCGATTAAGGTTCTGCAGCGACTGCATAGGACATACTGAGAACCTCCCATTTCTCAGGGGGCCAGTAGACCATAAATGCTTTACCGATCACATTTTCCAGAGGTACCATACCCCAGGCGCGTGAATCGGACGAATTATTGCGATTATCCCCCATCATGAATAGTCCATCTTGCGGTACAGTCCACTCCCCTCCTTGTTGAGTTTGCGTTTTCAGGTAGGGCTCGGAGATGCGCACACCATTTATATAAACTTTTCCGTCCTCAACCAAAACATGCTCACCTGGTAAACCAATCACCCGTTTGATATATGGGTCAAGTTCAGGATTCGGTGGGTAACGAAATACAATAATATCTCCCCTACTGGGTTCACCAAACCGGTAAGACAATTTATTTACCACCACAAAATTTCCGGCAAACAAGGTCGGTTGCATACTGACCGATTCAACCCGGATGCGGGCCGATATGGTGTTAATGCTTAGAAATAGAAATAATGAAATAAAAGCAATTTCAAGGATATCCTTAATAAACCGCCTGAAACTGCCCCGTTCAGGATTTTCAGACGGAGGATCCGGATATTCTTTGCTATGTAAGTGTTCCAAAGGACTCTTCCTTACCAATCATTCGCTGGCCTGCCTGTGTCCAGCTTCTGCTCCTGGGTCATCTGATAACAGTGCTACAGCGTGTTCAAAAATTGGCAGAACCACATTAAGATTCTCGACTGCACCCCTTGGACTCCCTGGCAAATTCACTATCAATGTACGACCTCTGATTCCTGCCCTAGCACGGGACATCATCGCATGCGGCGTTAAGTTCAGGCTGGCAGCCCTCATAGCTTCTGCTAATCCCGGTGCCTCCCGATGGACCACTTTTATTGTCGCTTCAGGGGTGATATCCCTGGGGCTGAATCCCGTGCCCCCTGTAGTAAGGATGATATCAAATTCCCCGGAATCAGCCCAGGTTGCCAGAGTGTCCATCAATAATGGCAGCTCATCTGGAACAATCTCCACCCGGTTAACAGACCAGCCTCGCTCGCTGAATAATTCCTCAAGCGCGGGACCTGAGAGGTCAGGTCGCTCACCCCGTGCTGATCTATCCGATACCGTTAGTATACCAATGCGCAAGAATTTCCTCCCCTCCGTTTATTGAAGATCTTTTCCCAATACGAATAAATCCAGGAGCTGCCAACTTTGCTTCTCATAAAATTCGATGGCTGGGTTATCTTTTGTGATCAGCAAATATGACCGCAGGCAGCCTTTGTCCCGCAAAAATTCTTCTAAGGTCTCCATCAAAGCTTTCCCAATCCCTTGCTGGCGATGATCTTCATTAACTGCCAGGTGATAAACCAGTGCTCGCCGACCATCATATCCCCCCATCACCGCCCCGACGATCTTTCCACGATGTTCTGCGACTAGGAATAGGTCGGGATCTCTACCTTGTTTCTTGGCGATTTCTTCCAGTGAATCCGACCGTCCTCTGTGAACGCCCGGACCGGAATGATCCCACAGCTCAACGACCGATCCATAATCATCTGGAATTTGAAAGGGGCGGATGTGAACTGGTTTTTTCATTCCTCATCCTGACCAACCAATTGCTTCCAAGGACCATGGATCCCATCATCGGTGACGCCAAAGTAGTACCGATATCCTTGAGGAGTCCGCTGAACGAGATCGTAGTTTGGGCGTTTGCCCTGTTTTCCTTGGTGGAGCAAACCGAATTCACCCTGCCAATGGATTTCGGCATTCTCAAGGTTTGTGGGGAGACGAGCGTATTGGGTAAGCGCATAGTGCCACAGCCGGCGAGATGACTTTAATGTCACGTTCTTAACTACATTCCCGTTCCGCAAATCTCTCACCGTGTAGAAACCACCTCCATCCCGTTCCTCCACACTAACCACCTCCACACCGGTACGCGGCGCTAACTCAACATTCTCATCCGTTGGTAAGGCTAGATCTTTCTTGCTTTCACCAGCATTCAAGGTTTCGGTTTTTCCCGCTAGCTGTATGGAATCGCTCTTACCACGCTGGACTAAGCTGACAATCTCATCTCTTACAGCTTGGCTGGTTTCGGATTCAGTGCGCACATAAATCTTATAATCGTCCACCACATATGGGGGATCGTCCCCGCGCGGGACAAGTACTCGTAGAATCGTCTTGCCACCGGTCTTTTGGACATCAATTGTGCAGTGCAAATGGGGGCTGATCCGGTTGCCAATCTCTTTTTCAAGTTGTGCGGTTGTTTGGTCTAGATTCGATATGCCGGCGATAGCTTTTCGCGGATCTGCACTGAGCCCCAGGAAAAGCGTTCCACCATTTGTATTGGCGAATGCACTGATATCGGCGATCACTGCATATAAGCGACCACCTCGCACAGATAAGCTCTCATGAAAATCTTGGACGATATTGGTGCCTTCTTCACGCGCTGTACGAATGAAATCGTATGCCGGCTCAGCCTTCAAACGATGAGGCCTGGTCCTTGAAAAGTCATTGCTGGAGAAAAGCTCTTTCAATCCACTGAAACTAATCTCTGTGATTAATACATCCGTCGGGCGATCACCAACTCCAAGATTGCTCTGCCTTTGCTTGTCGGATATCAGGCGATGGGCGTCAGAGCCTTGGATGCAGTGCATCCGCCGGGGGTACTCGGGTTTCGTGCCACTGAAGAATGCAGCTGTTGTGCGGCGCCCCTTTTTCTCAAGATCAGTAACTTCCAAGGCATCCAGATTTGGATCTTGCGTATAAGCGATCCTGGTCTGCCCCCCAAATGTGAACCCCCTCATCGCGACGCCATGAGTTGAGTTGGCATGCGCAGCGATCGCCAATCCCCCTGCCTCAGCGATGGCAAGATAAGCGCCGATCACGTCTGTGGTGGCGCCAACTGTATCCGAACCATAATCAAGCTGCTCGGCAGGTATATTCAAATTGAGCAAAATATGTTCGATCTCACGCAAGGGTTTATCCTCCGGGAAAATACCGAGGATATGAAAACCAAACGTCGCCGTGAATTCAAAACCCGCTAAAACCAATATCTTTTTAAATAACCGACGATATTCTTTCAATTGGGCTTGCTCGTCAGCTAACAAGCGACCGGAGCTCTCCAAAAACTCTAATTTCTCTACATCTTCCATCATCTGCCGGTAACCGGCGATGGTATTATGATCGGTGAAAGCGATGATATCTAATCCTCGCGCTTCTGCTCGTTGTAATATCTCTAAATATGTCACGCCCGATTGCTGATAATCTACTGAAGCGGGGGTATGGAGGTGTAAATCCATTGTCCGCCATTGCATCGAGCTGCGTGATTGTTTTTTTGCCACTTTTATCCCTTATCCTAATGTTTGTTGTATTTTGTCAATCAGCTCATCCGGCATAAAAGGCTTAAGAATAAACCCATCTGCCCCTTCTTGTTGACTTCTATCTGTCATCTCGACTCCCGAGGCAATCAATACTCTCACCCCATCTAATTCAGGTTCTTTCCGTAAAGAATGTAACACGTCAAATCCGTTCAGATGGCGCAAGTGTACATCCATTAATATCAAATCTGGTTTTTCCTGGCAAAGTGAATCGATCGTATCCTGGATATGCTCAGCCCCCTCCCAAAGGACAACATCATACCCCTCGATCTCCAACAGCATTTGCAGCAAGGAGAACATATTAGCATCATCTTCAATCACCATAACTTTCGGCATATTTCTAATCCCCACTGGATTTTTTTGGCTTTGTTTTCTTCTCATCCTTCTTTGAAACAGGTTCCAATGCTGCGTCGATGACCTGACCAACAGTATCAACGAAAACAAATTTCATCCCTTTACGCACTTCTTTCGGCAAGTCTTCCAAGTCAGCCTCGTTGCGTTTTGGGAGAACCACAGTTTTCAAACCGCTGCGATGCGCAGCCAGGACTTTTTCTTTAATTCCACCGACGGGTAAAACTTGCCCGCGTAACGTGATCTCACCGGTCATCCCAACATCGGCGCGGACTGGTCGTTTTGAAATTAAGGAAACCAGAGCAGTCGCCATGGTCACCCCAGCCGAAGGTCCATCCTTGGGTTGAGCCCCGCTGGGAACATGAAGGTGTATATCGGTTTCGTCGAAGAAATTGGGTTTCAGGGAAAAATCCTTAGCTCTCGAGCGAACATAAGATAAGGCGGCTTTTGCGGACTCCTGCATCACTTCTCCCAAGGAGCCAGTCATCTGAAACCCTTTACTGCCTGGCATTCCAGTTGCCTCAATGAAGAGTATATCCCCCCCTGATGGAGTGTATGCCAAGCCTGTGGCAACACCAGGAATCGATGTGCGTTCAGCAACCTCTTCATTACCGAAGTACTGTGGCCTGCCCAAGAACTCGCGCACAAGTTCAGGATTGATTTTAAACTTCTTCTTTTCCCCTTCAGCAATCCGCGTGACGACCTTGCGATTGACCGCACCGATCTCACGTTCCAGGTTTCGTACCCCTGCTTCGCGGGTGTATGAGCGGATGATCGTTTGTAACGCAGACCGGGTGAAGGAAACTTCTTTGGGGCGCAACCCATTCTCGCGCAGCTGGCGCGGAATTAAATAACCCTTCGCGATCTCAATCTTCTCACTCTCTATATACCCGGAAAGCATGATGATCTCCATCCGATCGCGTAATGGAGCTGGGATTGGTTCCAGCAGGTTGGCGGTTGTGATGAACATAACCTGAGATAGATCGAAACCAACTTCCAGGTAATGATCTCGGAATTCAACATTTTGCTCCGGGTCAAGCACTTCTAATAGAGCCGAAGCGGGGTCACCATGAAAATCATAGGTCAACTTATCCACTTCGTCGAGCATGAAGACTGGGTTTCTGGTTTCTACCCTACGAATCGCCTGCAATATTCGCCCTGGCATGGCTCCGATGTATGTGCGGCGGTGCCCGCGAATCTCTGCTTCGTCACGCACACCACCCAATGAGATGCGAATGAATTTTCTTCCCATCGCTCGCGCGATCGATTGTCCTAGGGAGGTCTTTCCAACCCCAGGAGGGCCAACAAAGCAGAGGATTACACCCTCTCGAATACGTCGAATTTCATCAACTTTTTCTTCTGCTTCGAATTCCTCTTGGCGCTCAAGTTTCAATTTTCGCACTGCCAGGTATTCTAGAATCCGTTCTTTGACATCCTCCAACCCAAAATGATCATGGTCCAGTACCTTCCGAGCCCGTAAGATATCCAAATCGTCTTTCGTCGCAATCGACCAGGGTAGTGAGACTAACCAATCCAGATAAGTTCGGATCACTCCATATTCAGCAGCGGCTGTGGGAAGGCGGGAAAGACGATCGAGCTCCCTGCGTGCCATCTTCTCGGCTTCCTCAGGCATTTCTGCTTTCTCAATCTTTTGCCGGAACTCTTCCGTTTCTACGGTTTGTTCGTCTGCTTCACCCAGCTCACGTTGAATGGCTTTCAATTGTTCCCGCAGGAAGTACTCACGTTGGACTTTATCAATTTCAGAACGTGCCTCATTTTGTATTTTCTGACCGATCTCCAGCATCTCAACCTCACGGGTGAGAATCGTGACCAGTTTTTTTAGCTTCTCTAGGACTGGATCAAGCTCTAGAAGCTCCTGGGCATCTTTCATATCCATACGCTGGAAATTTGAAATTGTGTAGATTGTTTGTAAGGGATCTTCCAATCCAACAACTGAGGCTACAAGTTCGCGAGGTATGGAAGGGATCATCTCGGCGATATGCTCAAACTGATCACGCGCATTTCTCGCCAATGCTTCCACTTCAAGATCATCCTCCATAACTTCTGGAAAAAGTTCGATGTTTGCCTTGAGATATGGATCTAGATGGACGAATTTCCCAAGATGGAACCGGGCTAAACCCTGTACCAGCAGTCGAATCGTGCCATCCGGAGCCCGAAATAGGCGGTGCACCTTGGCCACAGTGCCAACGGAATACAGATCATCCGGTTCAGGTGTATCCAGCTCCGGATCCTCCGATGCCACCAGACCGATCAATCGATCTTCTCCAGCCATCACATCGTCTACCAACCGGATAGATCGTGGTTGACCGATGGTCAATGGCACTGCAGTCTGGGGGTATACAACGACACCTCGTAATGGCAGGATGGGTAGTTCAGGAGGGATCTGCTCGTACAGATCAGCCTCATCGGTGATCTCTCCTTGCTCCGGGTCATCTTTATCAATGACGCGAGGAGTGATCGGTCTGAAGAGAAATTCTTCTTGGAGCTCTTCAAGATCGTCAAACCAACTCAACAGGTCCATAATACTTTGATTCCAACGCGATGCGGGCATTATTTTTTTCGTTTACTCGGTTACACGGATCTTCTTGGGTTGATCTTTCGGGAATACTAAACGCAGAAATCCGGTGATATACTCAGCGGTAACCTGGTCGGAGACCACGGGTCCTGGCAGCTCCACTTCAGTTGTAAATTCTCCAAAGAAGATCTCCATCTGGTGGTAAGCACGGCGTTCTTGAATGTCAGGACGGTTGCCCCGCACAGTCAATTGACTGCCAGTTAACGAGATTGAGAAATCCTCTTCCTGCATACCTGCAATCTCAACCCTGACAACAATCGAGTCGCCAGTCTCATAGACGTCCGTTGCCGGTCGCCAGATATGAGACCGAACCCCATTTCTCCAGAGGATAGATCCCTGTCTTAACGATTCGGACTCATCTGTGCTGTACCAGCGGGGTTGTAATGGCTCTGATTTAAGTTCCAGCTCTTCCATCGTTCTCACTCCATGTTTCTAGTCAAAACCAATGCTTTCCGGGCTGCGTCGAGAACAGCCTCGTAGTCAGGCTCATCCCCTAATGTTGGCAGGTATTCGACATAATCGATCTTTCCATTCGGGTCGACCACAAATACCGCTCTTCGGAATATGCCCAGCTCTTTTAATAATACCCCGAACTTCTCCCCAAATTCCGCATCTCTCTGGTCGGAGAGGGTGATCACCCGGTCAACGCCAGCTGCTGCACACCACTGACTGAGAGTAAAAGGTAAATCCATGCTAACCATCAGGATCGCGATGTCCTCGCTCATGGATGAAGCTTCAATATTAAACTTTCTCGTCTCGCGATCGCAAACCGCAGTACTCAAGGATGGCAGAGAGCCAATTATCCTCACTTTCCCTTGCGTGCTTTCTAGAACATTCATCGACGACCAGTCCATAGTGAGAGCACTAAATTCCGGTGCCTGCTCCCCGACTTTGACATCTTCACCGATAATAGTCACTTCCTGGCCTCGGAATTCCATTAACCCTTTTCTTTCAATACTCACTCCACGCCTCCAAGTAAAAACAATATCCTCGTTGAGGAACAACAATAAGTCAGCACAGGATTTCCTCCAATCTTTCAAGGAGAGGAAACTCCACTTTGATCTCCTTGCTGAAGAGATAGAAATTCATTCTCGTTACACCCACCCAGGCGCCCCCGGCGTGATTCGAACCCACAACCTTATGTTTAGAATACCAAAGCACAGTACGATTACGTACGGGGGCAGTTCTATTTTATTTCAACACTCCGGGCAAGGACGCACC
>JAUWLJ010000041.1 GCA_030613705.1 Chloroflexota bacterium | reverse complement strand
ACAAGCGATCGCGGCGTGTTCTTTCTCCCCAGGGTGAATTTTCATAGAATAACGGGCCGGGCTCAGGGAAGAAGAGACTTGCCGCATTTGGTGCCAGGAGTGTCAGCTCATCAAAAAGGATTAGCGCGCGATCGGTCCGATCGGTTAATAACAGAATGGGAATTTGAAGCTCTTCGTAGATCGCCGCCAGAACGGGTAAACGTGCCGAGCGACGTAAACCAATTCCAGGAAAATCTGCCAAAGAGCTTGACGACGTATTGAAATTTGGATTAGATTCGCGATCTAGATTTGTGCGTAGGTTGCCAATCAAATCGTCTGCAGACTCTATAATCGGTTTTATCAGCAATTCTTGGATGTTAGATTCCATTTTATAAACCATTGTGTGGCAGAGAATGGGCGAAGATATCCCGGCACCTCATTCAACATCTCCATTTATCTTGCTGTTAAATCGATTCATTGCTGTCGCCAAATCTTCGGTGATATAAGTGATTACCGCATCAACTCCACGATCTAAGAGAGGGGGGAGAAAATCGGCGTCATCTCTTGAGAAATCTCGCAGCACATAAGAAGCTGCCCCCTGGCTGCCGGGAGGACGTCCAATCCCGAACCTGAGACGAGGAAAATCCTGTGTTCCAAGCTGGTCTATTATTGATACCACACCTTTTTGACCCGCAGATCCACCTGTCGGACGGATTCGTATTCTGCCAAAAGCTAAATCCACATCATCATGAACTACCATTAAGTTCTCAAACGGGATTTTGTAAAATTTAACCAGCGAGCCAACTGCTTGACCCGAGAGGTTCATAAAGGTTTGAGGCTTCGCAAGGATGATTGAACGGCCCTGGTATTTTGCTTTTGTAACCAGGGCTTTTGATTCCATTCGTGAAAAGGTAACATCCAACCTTTCAGCCAGACGGTTAACCAACATGAATCCGATATTATGACGACTGTCCCGGTATTCACGACCTGGATTTCCGAGCCCTGCGATCAAATACGTGGTTGAAGTTACAGGTGCAGTGTTCATCTTAATCATCTAGGAAATGAATTGGAGAATGCATTCTTTTCTCATTTAGCTGCCACTTTTCATTCATCTTTTCTATTTCGAATGTATTGATAGATGCCAAAAATGGCAAAGATACTGATAACAATTATGCCTCCCTTGCCAATACTCATCCCGATATCTCTTGTATCAATCTGGGCGGGATTTGGTGGTAGAGGAGTAGGCGTGAATGGCACAGGTGTTATTGTCATCGTTGCAGTAACGGTCGGTGCATGAGTATCCGCAGGTGCTGGTGTAGAGGTTGGGACTGGTGTATTAGTTTCAATCGCTGAGTAATTGCGAACTCTCAAACCAGGCACTAAAGATATGATCTGGTCTTGACCAGTTCTCACAAGCAACCTGAGGGTGTATTGTCCATCAGTTATTGTGGTTGTATCCCATTCAAAATTAATTTCTCTCGGTATGGTTCCTTCGACCTCATGGATGATGAACCAGGTTTCTCGTTGATCATCAGAATATGAAAAGCTCAGCTCTACTGAGAGAGGCTCTTCAATGTTTATCTCCCCTAGGATAAGGATGGTTCCTTGCAAAGCCTGACCGGAGATCGGTGACAAGATCGTGGCTTGAGTGCCAGGAGTAACTGTTATCTCCTGGGCATTAACGATTAACCAGGGATACATCAATGTCGTCACCAAGGAAAAGAAGAATAACAGGTTACGCATCGCAATCCTCAATTTTAACATGGAGACGATGGACGGTCAAATCAACGTAATTTTGTTGTTATTGTTTAGCGAAATTGACACCAGGTAACTATTCAGCGAAAATGACACCATGTTGTTTTGGTTTGATTTCAGCAAAAAATGCCAAGGTTAATTTCTTCAGGAACGGGCTATAATGAAATAATCTTATTAACTGGTAAAAGATATCCCCAAGATCGGCTCATCTCAACTGAACGCTTAAGCGGACAACTTAGGAAAATTCCCAATTGCTTAATTATCCAGCCTTATATCACCTCCATCACATCGATGAAAATGAAGATATTCCTTTTTGGCTGCAGCTGGCAAAGGAAATGAACGGTCCAGTCCTGGAATTAGGATGTGGAACTGGCAGGCTGCTCCTTCCGCTATTAAAGGCGGGTTATGAAGCAATTGGTTTAGATAAAAATTTTGAGATGTTATCTTATCTTAAAGGCCAGCTTTCAACCCAATTGATCGAACAGGTTGATGTATTCCAAGCTGATCTAGAAAATTTTCATCTCGAGCGTGAATTCCCATTCATATTCCTGGCTTGCAATACATTAAGCACATTGCAAAAAGAGACACGTCTGAATGCATATTCTCGGATCCATGATCAATTGAGTGGTGACGGGATTTTTGCTGTAAGCATACCGAACCCTCTCAGCCTGGCAAGTTTGCCTGCTCAAGGTGAGTCTGAGATTGAGGCGTCATTCTCTCATCCCATGACTGGGAATCCAATCCAGGTGAGCAGTGAGTGGCAGCGTTCTGACCGATTTATAGTATTTCACTGGCATTATGATCACTTGCTGCAGGATGGGCAGGTAGAACGAGAGACAATCCAATCCAGACACAGCCTTATTACTCCAGGGGAATATCAAGCGGAACTGCAAGCTGCAAATCTTAATCCAATTAAAATGTACGGTGACTTTGAGAAAACTGAATTCCAAAAAGACTCACCTTACCTGATCATAATTGCCCGAAAGGATCCTGGATTCTAATAATAATACAACATTTTACTTGTGTTTGTCTGATATTCGCCGAGTAAGATCGGGGATATAAAGAATCAAAATAAACCAAGGAGATTAATTTAATAATGATGACTTTGTATGTTTCCCCCTACCTCAGGATTGCCCGAAGGTTTAGTGCGATGGACCGCCGCTTGGAAAGCAATAACCATGCATCAGAAGCAGTTGATCGGGAGAAGGTATTGGCAGTTGATGTGAGATCGGATGATGAGTCATACACTATCTCAGCGCTAATTCCCGGAATCGAAGCTGATGATATCAATGTTGAAATCCTGAACAAAACTGTTTCCATCCGTGGTGATTTCAGCGAAAAGCTTGAAGATGAAAACGACAAATTCCTGGTGAACGAACTTCCATTTGGACGCTTCGGTCGGGTGTTGACATTACCAACCAAACTGGATCCAGCCAAAGCTGATGCCAATTTGAAGAACGGTGTCTTTACATTGCGGGTCTTAAAAGCTGAAGTAGACCGTCCTAAAGTAATTAAGATTAGTGCAGAATAACATCTGCAATTAATTATAAAAAGGGAAGGTTCGATGCCTTCCCTTTTTGGTTTAACTAACGGTCCAGATGAGCTGTTGAATTTGATTAATACCTCAACAGAGCACCAATCTGATCAAAGTCTTTCTGCACCTCTACATCCCGCAATACTTCGACCTCACCGCCATCTTGCATGACTCTGCGCACTGCCAGTTCAACAGCGTCAGGTATATTTTCGAATTTGTTTTCACAGAATGAACAGGCTGTAAGCTTTTCAGTAGTCAAATAACCACATCCCTTACAGCGGTATCCAGGTGCCCGATATCCTTCACGAAATACTAATATTTGAACACGTCCATCGTGGACCGCATTCAAAGTATCTTCAAGGTTGATCACACCGGCCTGCCCTTTTGCCTCGCTGGTAACTATCATTTGAACTAGCTTGGTTTGTTTCAAACATTCTGCTTCATGTCCTACTTCAAGCGCGCGTTTCATAATTTCAGCCTGGCCGGCATTCTTGATGATTGGAAATGTACCAACTACCAGGCTCTGCCAGGCTTTTGGTAGATGGTTGCGGAAAATATTGACGTTTTCCTCTGTCCCGCCAATCAGCACGCGGCGGATGTTATTCTCGCTAAAGAAGCGTGCTGCGAAATCGGCCGCGTCTTTGATATTACGCTCGGCAACTTCTTCAGGGTAGTTTGTTTGTCCGGCAGTCCCACCACGACGACCAAGGGATTGAGAACCACCCCCTCTCTTGATCCTGCGTACACTTTCACCGGATAATTCCTCTTCTTTAAGTATTTCTCCCAGATGAAAATAGAACAAACGGGCATCGATCTTGTCCACCACAGCGACGCCATAGCCTCCGTAAAAATCGAGTAAATCAGCGAGTGGTTTTAGATATGGACGCTTGCTGATTCTAATTCGATCGCGGATCGGTACCGCAATTGAAAAAACCCGGAAAAAATCCTCCTCAGCACACGAAAACATAGCCACACCACGTCCTGACCAATCGAACTCAAAATTTATATATTGCTGCACTTTTTGAACATCATTTTTTAAACCAATGTCCTTCAACATGCTGCGTAAGCGTGGTTTGTAAGCATCCGCACTCCCTTGGGATGGGTCGGTATTAAGGTAGACACTCAACACTGGATGCTCGGTCTTGAAATCCAACAATTCCCGCAAATCTTGTTCGGTAAACATTGGCATCTCCTCTATTTGATTTGTTTAGAGATATATTAACCGTCAGGGTTGCACCAAGTTATTCTTGATCGTTATATGTCAGGTATAAACTTAGCTAATAAGATTATGGGCGTTTGCCAAGGATCAAATCAATTTCGATTTCCTGGTCGTCTCTCAGGATGGTAAAAGTGATTGTATCACCCGGGCTTTTTTCTTGAATAAGGTAGGATAGCAAATCACTAAAAGTCCGGACTGGGCGATCGTCAATGGCGATGATAAGGTCGCCACCGGAAGAGATATTTAGAAATTTTGTTGGATCGGTCCCACCTCGTAATCCTGCTCGATCAGCTGGGCTATCAGGGGTAACGCTGGTCACATAAGCTCCACTGCTTTGCTGTAGGCGCAACGCTTCTTGTTGGAGCAAGCTGATTTCACTCAGACTGCTGATTCCCAGATAAGGATAGTCATAACTGCCCTCACTAATCAGTGAGGGAGCTACGCGTTTAACTGTATTTATCGCGATCGCAAAACCGATACCCGAATTCAGTGGATCTTCCTGCGAATTGATATTATATGTCTCGATGGCTCGATTTACTCCAATAACTTCTCCATTGAGATTGAGCAGTGGTCCACCAGAATTTCCAGGGTTGATAGCTGCATCAGTTTGGATGATATCCCCGGCTGTGAAAAAACTTCCGCCAGGTGCTGTGCGTATGGAATTGAGTGTACGACCCAGGCTGGAGACTATCCCGGTTGTCATTGTGCCATTGAATCTAAAAGGACTACCAATGGCGATAACAGTTTGCCCAACCTTGATCTCTGCAGAGTCTCCTAAGGGGAGAGGGTGCAGTTCCTCGGGTGGAACTTCGACTTTGATCACTGCTAGATCGGAGTCTGTGTCGGTTCCAATCACCGTGCCACGGGTTTTGTAACCAGATGGGAAGTCAACTTCCAGGTCCGAAACACCGTCAATGACATGAAAATTAGTGATGATATGACCATCTTTGTCAATTACGAATCCAGAACCAAGTCCGTTCCCACTTTCAGAAAGCACCTGAATTGCAACCACCCCAGGGTTTGACATCTCATAGATATCAACGAGAATGTCATCCTTCAGGTTCATGCTGATTATGACCGGGGTCTCAGTGACCTGCGGATCAACAACAGCGGGTGATTCGACTAGAACCGGTTCAGTTACAGAAGTCAGGGTGGGTTGCGGAGGTTCAATGGTGACAGCTATTGATTGCACGGCCGAAAGCGCCTGGCAAGAAAACAGGAATACCGATGCAAATAGAAAAAATACCAATAATTTACTTCGTCTCTTCATTACCTGGGTTCCTTTCAAGAATTGATTATCCTTCCCAATATAATTCAGCTAGTAGAGATTAAACAGGATGGAATCGCTACTCCTTCAGTTGATTAAGTTCGGAGAACAGTTCTTTCTCTTCGGAGGAAAGATTGCGGGGTATGCGGATGTTGACCTTGACATAAAGATCACCGGACTTTTTTGGATTCTTCAGCTGAGGCATACCACGCCCCGAAAGCCGAAAAGTTTGTCCCGGTTGAGTGCCAGAAGGGATTGACAGTACAACAATACCACTTAATGTTGGAACCTTAATCTCCCCTCCTAAAACTGCTGTATACAGATCTACCTCGACATCTGTATAGAGGTTATTTTTCTTTCGCTTATACCTGGGATCATCAGCTACCTCAATCACCAAGTATAAATCACTCTTAGGGCGATTTGGAGCAGTTGAAATAGCCTCCGAAATGCGTACTTTCGTGCCTGTGCGAGCTCCGGGCGGAATGATGACCTCTTTTTGATGACCGTCGATTTCAACCCTTCTGGTTGTCCCTTGATAAGCTTCAAAGAAGCTGATTGGTACTTCTTGTTGGAAAGCCTGAGGCTGGCGAGCAGAACGGGTTGATGCACTTCCAGGGTGGCGCGATACCGACCTGCCCCCAAATATGCTGCGAAAGAAATCTGAGAAGTCTCCTATTCCCGTGTTCCCAAAAATATCTCCGAAATCGCCTACTTCGACCCGAACATTGCCTCCCCTTGTGTTTTTCACGGACCAATCCTCCCAGTTGAATCCTCCGGGGGTTCCACCGCGTTGCTGCCAGCTGCTATATGATTCACCTAATTGATCGTAACGTTTCCTTTTCTCCACATCGCTCAGCACCTGATAAGCTTCGTTGATCTCTTTAAATTTTTCTTCTGCGGCTTTATCACCAAGATTGCGATCTGGGTGATGGTCAAGAGCTAATTTTCGATAGCTGTGTTTAATTTCATCTTCGCTGGCTTTTCGATCGACACCCAATACCTTATAGTAATCTTTATACTCCATACTTTTTTAATTCCTTGAAGGGAGTCTGTCTCTTCAGAGGGGAAAATTATTAATTAATTGATAATCTGCTTACTTAGATTGTATGCCCACCATGGCTTTGAAGTCAAGCGTATTTTTGAATATTTATATGATTCTAACCAAATTATTATTCAAGGAAATTAAATTAAAACAGCCTCCGCCGGAGCGGTGAGGAAGCCCAGCGGAGGTGTTCGCCAAAGGAGGAAACAGCGATGAGTATCAGGAATTTTCCTGATTCCCGTCTAGTTCTAGGCATATATAATAATCGAAATATTGGTGTTCGTTGAATACCAATCGTCATAAGTTCCAGGTGATAATACTCACCAAAGGCAATTCATTCGGTGCATGGGTTTATCTGGGATAGGAAATCCCTCAGTAGTTTTGCTATCTCGTCGGTTTGCCGGTAATCTCGCACACAGATTCTCGGGTGGTCATTTCCTGTGATCATCTTTGAAACCCGAATTCCCTGACGGTGCAGGCATAACACGGGTTTATTTCTTGAAATGGCGTAGGCGATCTCGTATCCCACACCATGTGATGGAGTGCTCACTTCTGCGATCATGGCATCACAGATTTCGATCCATTCTATGTCACGCGTGTAAACTTCCACCGGATCGACGATATCCTCTAATGACATAACCTCAGGTCTGGATAGATGTGCGGTAGGAACTTGATGACCATCGGTAAGCATGGTGTCCACGATGACTTGGTAGATATTTTCTTCCTTACGACCCCCAGTTATGGAGCAAGCGAAGTAAATATTCATAGTTAATTCAACAAGTCTGGTCACTGATCCGCAGTGATCGCTCCCTGGAGATCAGCGTAATAGTCACATATGCCATTGAGGGGACATTGATGACACTTAGGGTTCCTTGCCTGGCAGATTTCACGTCCCAAGCGGATCATATTTAAGTGGGCTGGGTAATATGTTTCCTCGGGCAGCATTTTGGCGAGATAGTCGTGCGCTTGCTCGGCATTCATTTTCTCTGGCCGAATACCCAAACGTCCGGTGACCCGATAAATATGTGTATCAACTGGAAATGCTGCTTTGCCCAGAGAAAATTGCAAGACAATAGCAGCTGTTTTTGGACCTACTCCTTTGAATTGGAGTAACCATTGTCGAGCATCATCAGTTGGCATGTCGGCTAAGAAAGAGATGTCTAAGCTCCCTCTCTGCTTGGTGATTTCCTTGAGTATGTTTTGGATTCGGGGTCCTTTTTGATTGGCTAACCCAGCAGGACGGATTGCATCAATCACTTGTTGGCTGTCCGCATCGCGAACTTTTTCCCAGGTTGGGAATTGAGTTATCAGGGCCTTGAATGCTCGATCCCGATTTGTATCATTTGTGTTTTGGGAAAGAATCGTGGACACGAGCTCATCAAGGGCAGGTAATGGTTTTCGCCAGTCGGGGTAGCCATAAAAATCAACCAGCTTCTGGTGGGCTGTGAGGGCTCGAGCATCTGAATCCATTTTAGTATTTATGTCTTTATGCAAGTTTAAGATGGTGAAATCAGGTTGAGCTTGAACGCAGGACGTGTCCTGCCGATCTCAATCTTCTGCCAATTCCTGAGTGGTAAAGATGGTCCAAATTCCGCCAGTTCTTCCTCTTCGGCGGAGGAGAGCGCATTGAGCTGACGGAGAATTTCGAGAGAAACAGCTGGGCGAGCCCTATTTCGGGAGTCGCCATCGGATATCTTGAAAGCAATTCCTACAGCTGGCGATCCAGGTGCGAGTGCATTAGGTAGGATTCCAATTGCCTGGTAACCCTCCGCACCACCTTTGGAGACCATCCGTTCGTTAGTGACTTCCATCAATCGAGTGTCGAATCTACCAGGTCCACCCACCATGAATGCATGGCTGGTCATAGAGGTAGTAATGGTCCTGCAGGCATTAGCTCGATTTTCTGAAAGCTCCTGAGGATCGCATAGCCGGGCATAGGCAAGAGCAGCATTATGAAGAGGGATAGCGAAATTCGGGGCTGAGCAACCATCTATCCCTACTGCCACTTCATCAATCGGAACTCCGCTCATTTCAGAGAAGGTCTTCAAAATCCTTTCTTGAACAGGGTGGTTTGGATCGAGATAATCTGAAGTTGACCAATTCCGCATATGTGCGAAGGCAAGCATACCAGTGTGCTTGCCGGAACAATTATGGCGGTTAGGGGTCAATTCATCACCCCGCTTGCGCATCGCTTCTGCGGTCGATACATCGAAAACTGGATGTACTCCACACATCAATTCGGTTTCAATTACCCCGGTCTTATCTTGAATCGCTTGAAGGGTTGCGGTATGTTCGTCTGTGCCAGAATGAGAAGCGCAAATCAATGCGATTTCGTTGGGCGATAAATTAAAGAATCCTTGCCCATTCTCTTCGATGAAGGGAAGTGCTTGAAATGGTTTGGCGGAAGAACGAAGAAATGTAAATGTGTGTGGGTCCCCATACCAAGCCACTAGGCGACCTTGATTATCTGAAATCGCTATTGAGCCGTAATGAATTGACTCTACGAACCCGCCGCGGGTGAGTTCGTAGAGGGGCAATTGATCTGTTTTTGACATAGGATTTTGGTTGGGTTTAACGGGGCTTGTCCTGTTCCAAAGCTTCTAGAGTTAGATAATGTTGGGAGTAGTA
This sequence comes from Chloroflexota bacterium, assembly GCA_030613705.1. GTDB lineage: Bacteria > Chloroflexota > Anaerolineae > Anaerolineales > UBA4823 > PFL25. Next base: position 1,063 of record JAUWLJ010000041.1, on the reverse strand, counting down.
ATAATAAAGTCCGTGGCGTAATCGCTGGATATAATGTTTTCGCCGATTGGTAGGCAGCGACATCCCAGAAATCAGACTTGAGATCAAACCTTCAGTCATTTCCGGGGGGGCGTCTTTCTTGGCGAGCTTTTCCAAGCCTCGCAGAATCTTTTTCAGAATTTTTAATTGTGAGCGTATGCTATCTGCCCCATTTAAGCCACCTCGCCCGCTGATAATTGTATATTGTTTATAAGATGTCTTCAGAAGCTCAAGTGACTCGATCCAAGCTGGAAGATCTGCCGAAGCGAGAAATGGAGGTTGGTCGTTAAGAATCGTATCACCGACGAAAACCACTTTGGCAGATGGAATTAATACCCAGATGGAGCCCGGGGTTGGACCCAGGTGATGTTCGAGAATTATCTCTGGTCCACCCCAATGAAAATACAGACGGTCTGAGAAAGTAATATCTGGAATTGCCCAGCGGGTGCCAAAAAGATCGTTGCTGACTTCCCATTCTGCACCGCTGTCTGCGCTGTGACCTTTAAATACAGATGGGCGATTTCGAAAGACTTGCGCGGTCGTTTGATGAGCGACAATCGTGCTGTCCACCGCGCGGGAACCAAGCGTACGATCGAGATGGGCGTCAAGATTGACTAGTATCCGGTTTGAGCCGATTGAAAGGTTGGTGAGCGAAGCGCGCCAGGAACGAGCATCTTCTGCCCTGAGAGGGGCATCAACCATGATGGTCCCATGAGGAAGTATTAGCGCGCCGAGAGTCACGCCAGCGAATTTGTCTTCGCTGTAAATGCCGGGTGCAATTTGGTGCATATCTACTCCCAAAGGTTTGGATTGATCAATTTGCTACGATTCAATTCAGGCCCTCCACAAACTGGTGATGAGTGCCAAAAGATTAATCTTGGGCAAGAGGCAAGGTGAAACAGAACCGTGAACCTTGTCCTGCATCACTTTCTACCCAAATCCTGCCTCCATGTCCCTCAATCGCCAGTCGGCAATATGCCAAACCTAATCCAAAACCTTTCCGGCTCATTTCTGGGTTTAACCGAGTGAACTTGTCGAAAATATG
>JAUWLJ010000323.1 GCA_030613705.1 Chloroflexota bacterium | reverse complement strand
CACTTGCGAAACGGACCTGGAAATTGTTATACAAGCGGGTTCGTTCGTTTATATCCAACTCAACCCGCGCCTCTTCGAGGTATTCGCTGGCTTGACGATCATTCCACTTGGAATAATTTTGCCCACCTGTGATTTGAGCCTGGTCCCAAAACGGGTAGGGGTCTGGGTCAGGAGACCTCGTCAGGTTAATATCCACGAGTGCTGCATCGTATTCGCGCGGATCGAGATATGTGGCGACCAGGTCATCGGAGTCGACTGCCTGTAAATTCGCTTGCACACCCAACCGTTGCCAATCACTGGCAATAGCCTCAGCAAGCTGCTCGTATTTGGTCCCCGATGGGTATACCAGATCAAAAGATAAAGATTGTCCCTCTTCATTTGTCCGCACAGAGCTACCTGAGGCGGGGATGGCGTAACCAGCCGCCCTTAAGATCTGGACAGCGGCGTCCGGATCGTATTCAATTTTCTCAATGCCGTCATAATAGGCCCAGCTGCCTGGGAAGATGGGACCATGAGCTAATGTTGCCTGACCACCGTTTAGCTGGTTGATAATCCGCTGGCGGTCGATACCCATCAATAATGCCCGCCGGATGTTGACATCCTGAAAATAAGGTACTCGCGGATTATCCAGATTGAGGAATATGATCGAGAGCAAGGGGACCTGACCGGAGTGCATATCCAGGTTAGGTTCCTGCAAGGCCTGAGAGAGAATGTCATTGGTAACCTGGCTGATTCCCAGGACATCTCCAGACTGGTAAGCGGAGAGCGCAGCTTCTGGATCCGGGTAGTACTTGAAAGTGAACTGCTCGATGAAGGCGGGATCTTTATAGTAATTTTCAAAAGCAGTCAAGGAAACTCCGGTGATTTGATCACCTTCAACCAGGAATTGATCAAAGCGATAAGGGCCGCTGCCAACAGGTTGTAAATTAAATTGGGAATCGATGATCTCTGCCGGTGAAAGGTCGCCTAGAAGATGCTTGGGTAAAATACCAAAAGTCAGGTAATCCAGGAAAGGTGCATATGGCTCGGGGAGCCGAAATTGGAGAGTACTTTCGTCTAGAGCTTCAGCTTCAACATTCTGCCAAAGCGCGCGTATATCTTCAGGTACTGGGAGGTCCTCTGAACGCAGAAATTCCACCGTAAAGACCACATCTTCGCTGGTTAATGGTTGTCCATCATGCCAAACAGCATTTTCCCGAAGAGAGATGTTGTAAATTTGTCCATTTTGGGAGATACCCATCGATTCAACCAGATCATTAACCGGTAATCCTCGATCATCGAAATGGAGTAAGCTGCTGAAAATGAGGCGGTCGACGTCCTGATCGGCAGAGTTGGTGTAATCTAAGATTGGGTTCAAACGGTTGAATGAACCAACTAGGGCTTCTGAGTAAACACCGCCAGTGGAGGGCTTCACCTCTGGTGTGATCGGTAACAGCGTGGACTGCTGACTGAACAGCAATACTGCGATAGCTGCCAGGGCAACAACAACGATCACGATCTGCCAAACCATTTTTCTCATTAGCAACAAAAAAGGGCGTTCACCGGCAGGGCCGTGAATCGCCCAACAACCGGCGAATTAATCAATGAGCACAACTATTTTGATTAAAGATTACCTGGGAATAACAACCGCTGCGATGCATAAACCGAAAAAGATAATGCTGATCCCAATGGTAATCCTGAAGAGTGTTTGCTCGACACCCCGTCTGGCAGTGAAAACCGAGCCGGCGTCACCACCTGTCAAGCCTCCCAAACCAGCTCCTTTGCTTTGTAAGATGACGCTAAAAATCAAAGCAATAGACGTTATAATCAACGCAATATCCAAATATCGTTCCACAAACGCCTCCGTGAAATACTAATCTAATCAGGCGGATTATACCTTTCGTTATATGTTTCGTCAAATCGCACAATGAATGAAATAGTCATCAACCTTCATATGCATACCACATACTCGGACGGCACCGGGACTCATGCGGATATTGTACAAGCTGCTCTACAAGCTGGCTTGGATGCTGTCATCACCACTGATCATAATGTTTTGGTGAATGGTCCGGCAGGATATTACCAGGAAGGGGATCGGAAAGTGCTGCTGATGATCGGAGAAGAAGTACATGACCAAACTGCGAACCCACAGAAGAACCATCTGCTGGTAATCGGCGCGGGTCGAGAAATGGCAGATCTGGCGGAAGACACTCAACACCTGGTGGACAGCATCAACAAAACGGGTGGATTGACCTTTATTGCTCATCCAGTTGACCCAGCCGCTCCTGCTTTTGGAGAGCCAGATATCTCCTGGGAAAAGTGGGAGGTGGAGAACTATACTGGTATCGAATTATGGAATGCCATGTCTGAATTCAAGTCGTTGATGAAGGATTGGATGCGCGCCATCTACTTTGGATTCAATCCGAAGCAAGTCGCCCATGGCCCATTTTCGGAAGCCATACTGAAATGGGATCAGCTGTTAGAATCGGGCAGGCGTGTGGTAGCGGTGGGAGGTTCGGATGCTCATGCGTTCCATGTTTCTATCGGCCCGATAAGGAAGACACTGTTCCCGTACAAATTTCATTTTCGGGCTGTGAATACCCATATTTTTACGAAGCAACCATTGGGTGGAGATTTCAACCAAGACCGCGACATGATCCTGGATGCCCTTGGCAACGGGCATGGCTTCATCGGGTATGATCTTCCGGCCCCTACCCGTGGGTTTCGATTCAACGCTCAGGGGAAAGAAGGCACTGCTGGAATGGGGGATGAGATCGAGATCAATGAAGGCGTAACCCTGCAGATCCATCTTCCGCAGCGAGCTGAATGCCGCCTGCTGAAGGATGGAAAGGTGATCAAGACCTGGAATAAAAGGGAAATTTGTACTTACATTGCCACCAGGCCTGGTGTTTTCCGGGTTGAAGTGTACTTGCGTTATTTTGGTGTAAAGCGGGGTTGGATTTTCAGTAATCCGATCTATGTGAGAGATTAAGAGAATGATAGCCACCAACATAGGTTCGAGGAGTCTCTTACGCTCCCTGGCGATCAA
>JAUWLJ010000259.1 GCA_030613705.1 Chloroflexota bacterium | reverse complement strand
CTCGTGGATATTTAGTTCTGAAATCAGGTTAATTCTAGGGATTCCCTTCGGCTTGTTAGGCGCGCTGCTTGTGTCCTGGGGAGTTGTGACTCTCGGGGCGAGAAATACCTCGGGTCTAAAGGAGGCCTTTATCACCTCGGGACCATACCGTTTTACGCGCAACCCACAATACCTTGGGGATATGATCCTATTTATTGGTTTGAGTTTAATCGCCAACTCTATCCACCTCTGGATCACTCATATCCTGCTAATTCTAGTTTTTACCATTACACCTCTGGCAGAAGAGACCTGGCTTGAAGATCAGTATGGAGAGGTATACCGGTCGTATAAGAGGGATACTGCCAGGTTCCTGTGATGCTTGAGCGCTCACCGCCTAAATGTTCACCGTAGCAAATGCCGCGGTTGAGCCCAAACCCATTAGCCGGCGAAATTTGATTATTGTTCATCTTAATTGTATAATTCGAGCACGAATTCATTTTGTCAATGGATGGTTATGAAATGAGTGATCCATCCCGTTCTATTGCGTAATTAAAAACTGTCAACACGTCCCTCCCTTCCCGTCACAGTGTATGGATAAGATGGGTCAACATCTCAACCAGGTACATATCTCCGCTTCAAGTTCTTGCCTGGCCGTTGTATGCAGGCTTCGGCGTTCTTTTCCTGATCTACGGAATCTATACCATTATCCTTTCATCTGCCAGCCTCAGCATTGGGATTTTCACTCCCGTTCATCAACTGCAGACCCTATCCATCTGAAAGGCATATGCCGTAAATTTGAGTTTGAGGTATAAGCAAAAAGGCTGCTCAATATTCGGGCAGCCTTTACCTTTTGTCTTAAACAACCTGATTCCTGAAATTATTCTCCCCCTGCGCCAGCGGCCAGGTTCTTACTTCGTTCTATTGATTGTAAGGCCAGGTAGCGCTCTCCAAATTTATCAATATTCTCCATTTCGGTATCGTATTGATCGAAATGACGCTCTTCATCCTCCACTAAGCCCTCAAACACTTTTCGAGAAGCTGAATCAGCGTTGGCAGAACATTCATTTGCCCAAACGTTATAATCCTTGGTGCTGTCCTCCTCCATTTTCCTGGCCAGCTCCAGCATTTTCCTTACCTCATGGATTTTCTGTACCGGCATCGAAGCGACCATTTCTACTTCGCCACCCAGGAACAAGATCCGTTCAGCGCAGCGTTCTATGTGGCCCATCTCTTCAATTGCGGTCTTGATAAATAACCCAGCCAGCAGATCGTAGGCCTGATCATCGCAATGGAAGTGGAAGAACATGTACTGGTGCACTGCTGATAATTCATCCGCCACCGCTTTATTGAGCAGATCGATACTTTTTTCGTGCATTTGTATATCTCCTGTGAATAATGGAATTTTTATTGATCATAATTATAGACCAGATTTGATCTTCCGCCTCCTCTATAAATTTGTTCCTTGTCTGGTGTGACGTTATTTATTGCCCATCACCTGGTCAAAGCTCAATCTTGTGTCGATCGGCTCTGAGAACCGCAATCGGTAACCGTCGGGATCCTGGACTGTCACCTCGCGCACATTCCAGGGTCGCTCCAAAGGTCCTTCCACATCGTTCGAGCCTTGCTGCCGGGCTTTGCGAGCGATCTCCTCTACGCTGACCTCACCAGCCTGAAATTGAATCACAATCCCCTTACCGGGAGCGTTCAGGTCACCTGCTTGTGATGGGTACAAAAGCAGATCTTGGTGACGGTCTCGGCGTAAATGAACCATCCCCGGACCCCGGAATACCTCACGAAAACCAAGTGCTCTCTGGTACCACTCAACCGATACATCGATATTTGTGACTTCAAGATTGATAAACATTGGCATCGGGTAATAATTTTCCATGACTTGCTCCTCATAGATCATTAATGATTAATTTTATTCACAATCGGTTCCTTGCCTTTCAGATAAAACCATGGAATGAGATCTTCGGATCTATCAACCATTTTTGCCCCCCTGAGATCTTTCTTTCAGTGGGTAAATCACAAATTACAAATAACGCCGAACCTCATGTTTATATTTCTGATACTGTTCACCGAACTGATCCTCAAGGGAGTGCTCTTCCTTCAAAATGACAAATTTGTGGGTGTAGAAGACTGCCACGATCAGGAAAAGGATGATCCAGATGTTATTGAGGATCAGGGCAATTCCCAGGCTGATCAGCGTCCACCCAACATACATAGGATTCCTGCTGAAGGCATAGGGGCCATTTGTGATGATCCCTGTTGGTGAAGCGACATCCATGTCTGCTACTGTTATGACTGCCCAACCAGCTAAAAAAATCCCGATTCCGATTGCAGGCCATCCAAGGATATGCCTGAGCCCTGGTGGGAAATTTACGCCTAACGGATAGAGGAAATTAATTAGAAGTCCTGCGATGAGTCCTGTGATATGAGCTTCAGGAATCGGTATGTTTGACCATTTCAACCGCATAAATCCCCAAACTTGTAACTACATATGGTTGAGCCTCTAACTTGGTATGACCCAGACATTCAAAGGTTCGCTTTTTCCCTTCAACTCCAGCACGCGCTTCTCAAGGTCGTCGAGTTCAATACCCGCAGATGAGAAAGCAGGTTCACTGATCAGGATCTCACCTATCCCTGCGTTGGTGGAGAGTCGCGCGGCGATATTAGCTGCATCGCCCAAAACGGTAATGTCAGTGGTTCCCTGTTCAGAACCCAACGAACCAACGAACGCCGTCCCGGTATGCACACCGACACCCAATGGAATCCAGGGCCCTTTGGGGTTATTATGGCCCGTCGCCTGGAGAATCTCTTGGGCAGCCTCTATCGCCCGGCGTGCATGCTCTTTACCTGCAAAACCAGGCACATACATGCCGGCAACTTGATCGCCAATGATCTTGTCAATTAACGCATCTGAATTGACCATCACCTGCGTGGCAGTGCTGTAGAACCGGTTGATCAGCTGGCTGTACTCGGTAGGATTCATCGCTTCGGCCAGGGTGGTTGAACCGCGCACATCTGCGAAAAGCATGGATAGCTCGATCTCTGCCCCACCCTGATATTGGTGGGCAAATTTCTCACATACATTACAAAGCTGCGGATTTAGTCTCGAGGGTTGTTTCCCGTAAAAAGTCTTGACAACAATGCTTCCCGCCCCTTGAAATGGCGCATAACAATTCTTACAGCGAGGCGTACCGGGCAGCAATCTGAAGAAATGGCGCTGTCGACGCTCTTTTTCGAATTTCCCAGTGGTCAGGTATAAGCGCCAAAATTCTTCGACCATTGCATCTTTTGTGGGCTTTTCCGCCATCATGAGTCTCCTTAGGGTTATTTTCGCATCAGGGTTACAAATTGGAGAATGGATATTCCATTGACGCTTTATTATATTTCCTTTGCATAGGATTGTAAACAAGGGCGTTGGGACTGTCACCCCATCTGTTTTCTCACGGGCAACATCGATCAGGTCGCGGTAGGCGCAGTCCTCCTTTGATTGGGAGATAAGATCGGAAAACTCACGCAGGTGCATGTGCTGGCGAGTATTGGCTTGCTCTACCTGCTGATCCACCCAAATTCTCAACCTTGCCAGTCCAGCCAAGATCGTTTATAAGATCAGCTTATATTATTGGCGATTGAAAAGGAGATCCGATGAAGCTGTTGTCGCATGTGATCTTGACTGCATTGATGCTGTCGCTCGGCACACCGTTTGCAGTCGCCCAAGAGGCAGCTGAGCCATGGGGTGAGCCGGTCGTGCCTGGAATCGAGTATCGCGAGTACAACCTACCAGACCCGGTTAATGTCTTTGTCACCCGTATGGATCGCAGCAACCAGCCGGTGACTCTTGAGAGCAGCATTGGTCAGGGGCGGCTTTCTGGGGGCGGTGAGACGGTCAGCGGTATGTCCCAGCGCTATGATGGCGCACTCAATTACTGGGAGCAAACT
>JAUWLJ010000034.1 GCA_030613705.1 Chloroflexota bacterium | reverse complement strand
GTTTAAATGTCATTTCCTGTCCCGCACACTGTGTGGGGCGAGCGACGAAAGGAGCGAGAAATCCCTAATTAGGTGTCTTGCAAGCGGTCTTTTCAGGGATTTCTCGTCGCAAGCTCCTCTAATGACATGAACTGCGTAACTCCTAATTGATTTAAAGCATTGTCAGAGGTGGGGATACGTCTTAATCGAGTCCGTTCATATCCAGATGGTTGTTCAATTTTCTATAAATCTGAGGGGGCACTAACAACCGAAACAATTGATTGGTATGGTTTACTTAATCACAAGTGGGTGACCTTGCGGTCACCCACCGATTTTTAACAGACACTCGCATTGTGTCTGCATGGAACATGACTAGCATACCTGACAGGTCTGCAAGGGTAAACGATTGGGATTTATTGGGGATAGTGTTTTATTTTCAGAATTTAATTGGATCCCCCGTTAAAAAGAGAGGCGGGCCACCCCCCCAAGGCCGCCCACCCCAGTGACACTCGCACAAGCGTCTTAAATATGAACGCAGGTATCAAAATTTTGTTACACTTTTCACCAACCAAATCAGCTGCCGGCGGATTTTAGAGCGACCCTCGATGAGTTTACCTAAATCAAAAGGGGGGAGTTTTCTCTTCCTTCATGGTGTAACTGTTTTTTAGAAAAAAACAGCATATCAACAATCCCCGTTTGCAGCTAAACAGCGGCAGGTTTTATGGGACTTCCTCCCACCCGATGGATTTGTGAATTTTAGTTTATTAGAAGATCCTTATTTTCTCTAACTTGATCTCTACCCCCTGGTCGATTAAAATCCGGATAGTATGAGTAATAATTTATCACGGCGCGAGTTCCTCAAGCTGGGAGGATTGTCGCTGGGCACGATGGCTTTTACCCCATTTGTTCCCAGAAATGCTGATCAGGATGATGGGAACATCGCCCGGGTGACAATCCACGAAGTCGATGTTTACGGTGAACCTCGTGATGGGGCTCAGATCGTTGGCAAACGTTATCGCGATCAGCTGGTGCAGATCTATTACGAATTAGAACCTGCCGATGCACCGATTTTTTACAACAAATTGTGGTATCGAGTATGGGGCGGTTATATACACAGCTCATATTTACAAAAAGTCAAGATTAATTATAACGAAACATTGGCTGAGGTATCAGAATCCGGTCAGCTGGCTGAAGTAACGGTACCTTACTCCCAGTCTTACACCAATGACCGGTACGACGGATGGCAGGTGGAATACCGCCTGTACTTCGAGACAACCCACTGGATCACAGGCGTTGACCAGGGACCCGATGGACGCGCCTGGTACCAGCTGACAGATGAGCTGCAGCCCTGGAGCTACTGGGTACCTGCTGATCATATGCGACCCATCTCAAGCGAAGAGCTGGCACCGATCTCTCCAGAAATCCCCTCCGGAGATAAACGCATCGAAGTAGATTTGGCCAGGCAGAGTCTGGCTGCGTATGAGTACGATCAGATTGTTTTCCAGACGCGGGTATCTTCCGGAATCCCCAGCAGCCGCCCAACGAGCAATGGGATACCGACAGAGACTCCAAAAGGTAGTTTCAACATTTACTCCAAAATGCCCTCCAAACATATGGGCGATGGGAACCTAATGCAGGGTGATCTGAATCTGGATGCCTATGAATTAGTCGGCGTTCCATGGACCATGTTCTTCCACCGTTTGGACACCGGCTATGCCCTGCATGGAACCTATTGGCACAATAATTTCGGGTGGCAGATGAGCCATGGCTGCGTAAATATGCGCAATGAAGATGCCAAGTGGCTTTTCCGCTGGACCACGCCGCCCAACCCCCCAGCTGAAATCGAAAAGAACGGTCTTGGAACACAAGTGGTAATTTATTGATGTTGATATGCTTGAATATCAAGTATATTCAATCTTCGGCACGGGAAGTTATTATTTTCATTAGCACAGAACCATGACAAATTCTCTTGATCGGCGCGAATTTATCAAATTAAGCGGCATGGGTTTTGGCTCACTGGCCAGCGAACCTTTACGCCGTCTGCTGCCACCAGAAGATCGAGTAGCTCCGCTGGGCATCGGCCGGGTAACGATATCCAGTATTGGCGTGTACAAAGAGCCTGACCTGAAAAGTGATAAGCTCGACCAGCGATACCGGGATGAACTGATCACTCTGGTGGAAGACCTGATCTCGCCATTTGGCCCTGCTATTAATCCGCACTGGTATCGAGTTGTTGGGGGCTACTCACACAGCGCCTACTTACAGCGAGTGGATAACGCCTCCCTCAGTACACCAGCCAAAAGAATTCGAAAGAACGGTCAGCTAGGGGAGATCTCAGTACCCTATACACAGAGCTGGATGCCCTCCCGATCGACGAAAGAATGGGAGCCCCTCTACCGTCTTTACTACCAGTCGGTGCACTGGGTAACAGGTTTGGATGAAAGTCCTGAAGGTCAACCGTGGTACCGTTTGAGTGATGAACTGCTGCGCATTGACTACCATGTGCCTGCACCCCATGTCCGCCTGATAGATGATCAGGAATTGGCTCCCATCTCAGAAGATGTTCCAGAAGGGCAGAAATTCATCCAGATCAGGCTTTCTGAACAGACGCTAACTGCATTCGAAGGGGAGGAAATTGTCCTGCACACCCAGGTATCGACCGGCTTACCCAACCTGGGTCCTGTGACTGGCATTCCAACAGATACGCCACGCGGTCTTTTCAATATTGATCCCAAAGTCCCTGCCAAGCATATGGGAAATGGGCAGCTGACGTCTGAGATCGGAGCCTATGAGCTGCCTGGAGTCCCCTGGACGTGTTTCTTTGAGCATATGACTGGAATAGCATTTCATGGCACCTATTGGCATGATAATTTTGGTGCCCGGATGAGCCATGGCTGCGTGAATATGCGCGTCGAGGATGCCAAGTGGCTGTATCGTTGGTCTACACCTGTTGCGGAACCAGGTGACTGGATCCGCAAGGGGTACGGAACTCGCGTAGAAGTGATTTAATCGATTTCAAGTAGTTTGGGTAAAGATTTTCTCACCAAGATATTTAACTTTCCATATTTACTGCACACAAGGGTGAACGTGCGCGCCTCAATTGACCGGCGAGAATTCTTGAAGATCTGGGGGGTCTCTCTAGGATCGCTGTTCCCTGCTTCTTTTCGCAAGTGGCTCCCTCCCGAAGAGGACATAGCTCCGCTTGGCCTCGGTCGGGTGACCATTCGTGCCCTCGGTCTGTACCAGGAACCCGACTTTTCCAGTCCCAGGTTGAAGTGGCTCAACAGAGATGAACTGGTCGCTATCATCACGGAAGTCGATTCACCACATGGGCCGGCACGCAATCCCCGCTGGTATCGTTTGGTTGGTGGCTATGCGCATAGCGCCTATATTCAGCGAGTTGAATCTGCCCACCTCAACCAATCCCTGGCCATGATCCCAGATGGTGGACAGCTCGGTGAAGTCACGGTACCTTTCACCCAGTCATTGCTCAAAATCTCCTCCAACCACTGGCAACCAGCATACCGCCTATATTATGGCTCCCTATTTTGGATCACGAATTTCGTAAAAGGACCCGATGGATTAACCTGGTATGAATTAACAGATGACCGATTACGAGTTCAATATTGCGTCCCATCCAGTCATATACGTCCCATACCGCGTAAAGAAACCACGCCCCTCTCACCCCACATCCCTGAGAGTGAGAAACGCATTGTGGTCTCAATATCAGATCAAGTGCTGCACGCTTACGAAAGATCCCAACTGGTCTTTCAGGCATCCATTTCGACTGGTGTACCCAGCCGAGGTCCATCCCCAAACGGTATTCCCACTGACACCCCAAAAGGGAATTTCCACCTATCACGAAAGACGCCCTCCCGACACATGGGTGATGGCATCCTGACCAATGACTTGGAGGCTTATGAGCTGCCTGGCGTCCCTTGGGTGAGCTTCTTCCACGCTTTCGGCATTGGCTTCCATGGAACCTACTGGCACGATAACTTCGGCTCTTGGATGAGCCATGGTTGTGTAAACATGCGCAACGAAGATGCTAAATGGCTCTATCGCTGGACAACACCAATAATCCGCCATTCGGATTGGTACAAATTGGGCCGGGGAACGCTAGTCCAGGTAATATAGCTTGCTTCTGTACAGCTAAGCACCAATAATCGATAATTAAGGCAGCACCTAGCCCCTGAGCAGACTATAATAGCATTAAAACTACACAACTCAGGAGGGCTTGATGAAAGCTGTTACGGCGACTTTTATCCTGCTATTAATTATATTGATCACCAGCGCTTGTGGAAAATCTGATGGCATTGTTGTCCTGGATGCATGGGCGCGACCGGGATTTCGAGGCGATAACAGCGCTGTTTATCTCACAATCAATAATCAAACCAACCAAGGTGACGGGTTAATCGGCGCCAACAGCGATGTCGCAGGCGGGACAGAGATCCATCTCAGCAAAATGGACGCGGCGGGAACGATGACCATGGAACGTCAGGACCTGGTGGTTATTCCGGCGAAAGATTCAATTGAATTAGCTCCTGGAGGATTACACATCATGTTGGTCATTTTAGGGAAAGACCTCTCCGTGGGAGAAACTTTTCCTTTGACCTTGGAGTTCCAGCGAGCTGGGGATATCACAATTGAAGTTGAGGTAAAACAATCTGATTGATATTTTCCTATTGGCCCAATCATAAACCAGGCTCTCGGAGCAGAGCAGAGCATAGTCGAAGAGAGCGCTAAGCGTGCTCTTCCACAATTAAAAAAACAACTGGAAGAGATTAACTTCCAGTAGTTTTTCTCTACCAATAAATTACACTAAGGCGTCAACCATTAATGCCAAAAATAAGAAAGCCAGATACATGCTGGAATGCCGGTACATTTTCCAAGCAACCTTGTTGCCCTCTCCTCGCCAGAGATTCCAGGCGGAATAGAGAAGCAAGGCACCCAGCAAGATCGCTGCCACGAAATATATCCCCCCACCGAGTCCGAATAGCGGCAGAACCAGAGTCAAGACCACCAGCTCTATTGTGTAAAGAAATATCTGCCAGCGCGTCTCTTGATCGCCACGCACAACCGGCAGCATAGGAATTCCTGCCCGCGCATAATCCTTTTTACGAACTAAGGCCAACGCCCAGAAATGCGGTGGTGTCCACATAAACACCACAGCAAAAAGGAATAATGATGGCACATTTAGGCTGCCTGTGGCAGCAGCCCAGCCGACTAAAGGTGGAATAGCTCCTGCCCCACCACCAATGACAATATTTTGGACCGTGGTTTTCTTAAGCAGCAGGCTGTACAATAATACGTAATATATAATCCCTGCCAGGGTCAGTATCCCGGCCAGGAAATTCACCATTGATACCATCAAGTAGAAAGAGACCAGGGTTGCTGCAACACCAAAAGCCAATCCTTCCCCTGGTGTCAGACGACCAGATGGAATCGGGCGTTTGGCGGTTCGCTGCATTTTACTATCATCATGGCGGTCTATATATTGGTTGATCGATCCTGATCCCCCAGCAGCTAAGAAACCACCCAACAAAGTCCAAAAGACCAGATTGAGACTAGGCCAGGATTTGGCTCCCACTACCATCCCCGCGAAGGTCGTCACCAATAATAAAGTCACGACAATAGGTTTGGTCAGCAATAGATAATCTTTCAGCAATCCCTTTAAATCTCGATCTTTCCAAATCAAGGCTTCTGCCTGCTCATCATACGCTGAGCGCTGGGCCAGCCCCACCAGGGTTGCCTGGATCACAAGTGCAGCCCAAACTGCGGTGGCGGTCGCGATATGCAACCCGATCAAATAACCCGGATAATTCTGCGTGGTTTCAACCATCCCCATCATTGCCTGGGAAAAGAACAGCACGCCAGCTGCCGTCGTGGCGACCAGGATGCCAATCTGACTTCGCTGAGTTCGCCAGGCTTGAATGAGCAGTATAAAAATCATGATCCCCGCGACAAGCGTAATTAATCTGTGAACCAGGTTTACCCATCCCAAGTAACCAAATGGGATGATCTCGCCACACAACGGCCAACTCTGGCAGACAGCCTGCGCCCCACTCGTGGATACCAAGGTACCGCTGATAAATAAAAAGAAAACTGCAATCAATGTCAATACCGTCAGCCGAGAAAAAGGTGAATCATATGTCAATCGAATGCTTGCTTTGGACTCACCAACTTTTCCAACTCGTTTTGAAAAATCAAGGTAAAAGAGAATTACTAATGGGATCACAGTCAGGGCTAAAACACCGAGAGCTAAAGCGAAGTGAACACCGCTCATACTGGGTGAATCGATCTGGGTTGTAACGAAACGTCCTAACAAAATCTGAATTACCATCAAACACGCAGCTGCGCTCAATGGTTTCACAATCCAAGCCTGGTTTCTATGGCGCCGCCATGCGAAAACCAAAGAGCTGGTTAACCCAATGCCTGTTACCACGGAGATGATACGGTGCAGGAATGGAAGAAAAGCTGGGCTACCTATCGGCTCAGTCAAACCACTTGAGCAGGTCGGCCAGTCCAAGCACGCAGAACTAGAGCCTGATACTCTAAGGATCACACCAAGCACGATCAAGCCAAATACCAGGAAAGCTGTACCCAACAACAGGTTTCGAAATGCGGGAGCGACAGATTGTATTGTGTTTTGGGAGGAGTTCATGCTTGTTTGTATCCTTTGGAACCAGAATCCGGATTTGATCCCTTTGAATCCTTGTGTCGAATATTGGGGGTCTTTTTTCCTGATATTGCAACCGCTCGCCCTTCTTCCTTGCGCACGTAGCTCGGGTAGCCAATTCCCAGTATGGCAGCAAACGTAAACCATTGGAAGGCATAACCCAGGTGTGATCCTTCTGAGAGGTCTAATTCCTCCTGCCTGCGGTATGGCAACTGTTCCTCGATGAGATCGGGAGAGCTGACCTGATACACAGGCAGCAGCTCGTATGGAAATTGTCCGGAAATATCATCGATATTAATCCAGTACCAGGCTTTCAATGGATCCTCACCCGGGCCTGGAGCCTGATCTGCACGCCCGCCAATCAGCGGTTTTGATTGAGACCTTCGGATCACCCCCTCAACTTCCACCAGGCCTGGATCATCATACTGGGAAAGATTATCCCCAGTGAAATCCTCATAAGGAACCCATCCACGGTCGACCAGGATAGCGTTTTCCCCGCCGCTGATCACCAATGGCGTCAGGAGGTGAACACCCAAGTGTCCTTGCCAATCCTGGTTTCGCAAGACCACCTGTCGTTCGTGATCATATTCCCCAGAAACTACTGCGGAGCGGTATTCCATATTGAACAATTCCAGGTCCAGGTTCTGGTTAGTCAGCTCCCGTGGGGATTCAGCCAGCTGCGCTTCCACACGTGCATTAAAGGCTTTCCGCTGCTCTAGACGATCCAGCTGCCAGAATCCCAGGCGGACCATGACCAAAACAGCAGCGATGACTAATATCGTGGATTTCCACCACTGACGGCTGAATAATCTCTCAAGTTTCATGGTCTGGAAGGCTTTTCATTGCCCTGAGTTTCACGCGGAGCATTCTTCTTAGGTTCCGGGTTAATAGGCCACAATGCCAGGCTGTAAATAAAGAAAAAAGCGGTTGTCGCTGGGACGCTAAATCCCAGAGCCACCAGACGTGTTTGCCAGGTCGTAGGCTGTTTAACATTCAAACCTAGGTAACGGCTGGACTGGAAGGAGCAGGAATAGGCATACCGGTCGGCCGCATCTAATACGAGACTGGCCTTGGAACGGGGGGGAATCCATAAGGGGCCTAATGTGTGGTCAACAGAATCTTCATTCTTGACAATCAAGGTATCCCCAAGCACAAATGTCATCTCATCTGGGATTGAGGGGATTGGTTCTCCAGCGGCGACCTTGTCCGCGGTACCGGGGGGGATAACCAGTTCAATTTGCTCTGGTAATCGATCGGTATTCTCTTTGAGGAAATAGAATGCCACCTCACTGCCGGCCCAAACCAAAGCCAGCGAGATGAGCAAGGTGATGATCAAGCGCTTGAACCCCTTCTTTAATGTCGAGTTTGTATCCATCAGGAATTCATCCTCATTACTGCTTTAATCCTGCCGGATTATTGTCGCGAGACCAGATGGCGAACATCTTCGATGATCACCTGATTCTCGGTTCCGAACAGGTACGTGAGTCGCAGATTACCATCTGCGTCGATCACATAAATCCTGGAGCTGTGATCCACCAGGTAGTAATCGTCACTGCCGCCATCTACCTTGGCCTCATACACCCCGTATGAAGACCAGACCGATTCAAGCTCTGCGCGTTCCCCGGTCAACCCTATTATCGCTGGATCAAAATTGGTAAGATATTTATTCATTCGTTCCGGAGTATCTCGTTCCGGATCGACGGTAACAAACACAAAGCTTACCTTTTCCGCTTGGTACCCAAGTTTTGAGCGGATGCGCAAAAAATCCGTGAGTGTCACAGGACAAACATCTGGACAGCTGGTGTAGCCAAAGAACATGATTACAACCTGCCCATCCAATTCACTCAACTGGAAGCGCTGACCATTGACATCACTTAACTCAAATTTGGGCGCTTCAACAGGCGGGTCGATCAAGGAGCCCTGAAATGTATATGGTTTTGTAGTACCCATCAGGGTGAAAACTGCTACCAGTCCAAACAGGAGAGCAATACCAAAAATTAGGAGATTGCGAGGTTTCATCATTTGTGATGGTTCAATCCAAGATTTTGATCAACATTAAACATCTTCAGAAAACTATACAGCACGCCCCATCAAGTAGAGGGCTGGATAGAAGAATACCCAGACCACATCCACGAAATGCCAGTAAATTGCGGCTGCCTCAACAGGAAAATGTCGCTCTCGTGAATATAATCCTTTCTTCCCATTGCGGTAAACGATGGTCAGGAAGATCACACCGCTCAAAACATGTAAGGCATGCATGCCAGTCATGGTGAAGAATATCGATGACATGGCATTCTCACCCACCGAGAATGGTGCGGTCGGCCACTCCAATCCAACCACACCAACCAGGAACAAAATACCCAGGATAATTGTGATCAGAATGTTGCGGGTAAATCCTTTCACATTCCCATAGGAGATATTTATATCGGCGCGATACATAAAGAAACTGCTGGTGAGCAAAATTAATGTAACTACAAAGCCCAACCATTGGTTGAGTTCGGGTCGTTCACCGGCAAATAGGAAAAAACGGCTCACCAACAAGCCACCAAAAACAAATGCATCGGAAATAATGAACAGCCAGAGACCCAGCCGGTTGGAATCAGTTTTAAATTTGTAGTTACTCTGTGCTTCAACTTGAGTGGTCATGATCCACCCTCCTCAGAACTTCCAAACACTCTGGTAACATGCATGAAGTAATAAATTATCAGGGCAGCTTTAAGAATGGCAATACCCCAAAGTGGCCAAGACCAATCCACCGCGATACTGCCGATGAAGAATTCTCCAATTGTCAATGCTATAAGCAGAAGAAAAACAGCTGCACCGATATTCTTGTCTTCTTTATAACCACCGTTGTTCTGTTCTTCTAAATTACCTTTGTCTTCCATGAAAATCTCTCCTAAACTTAATTGAGATAAAGAGAATCATATTCTTGATGGGATTCAGTCTGCTGCAGCTGGTTCAGGCACTGCTGATGTTGAATCTGCTGTGGAACCTGCTGCCCCACCTAAACTCGTGTAAGCCGAATCTTCCAGACCATAGTCGTAAGGGTCGCCGATCACTTCAAAAGGTTCTTCGTAATTGTGACCCCGAATGGGTACAGGAATGTGCCACTCAGGGGACCGCGAACGCCACGGATTAGGTACTGCCACTTCACCGCGCCGTATGCTAAGTGCCAGATTGGTAATGAACACCAATACACCTGCCCCAACTACAAAACCAGCGATACTAACCATCATCTGTTGAAAATCTACTCCGAGCCCCGGGTCATAATCAGCGATCCTGCGCCGCATCCCTAAAAGACCAGACTGCATCTGGAATAGGGATTGGGCATAAAATCCAATCAGCATTAGCCAAAAGCCAATTTTCCCCAACCTTTCGTTGTACATCCGACCAGTCATCAATGGGAACCAATAATAAATTGCCGCGATGAAGGGGAATAGATAACCACCAAACATGGTGGCATGGAAATGGCCTACGATAAAGTAGGTATCGTGGATGTGTAAATCAGTTGCGACCGTCGCATTCGGTGGACCACTGAGACCACCCAGGAGAAATATTGAAACCGCGCCCAGAACATACAGCATAGGTGTCTTAAAGGACAATTTTCCATGCCACATTGTCCCAAGCCAGCTGAAGAATTTGACCCCCGTAGGTACCGCAACCAGCATGGTGGAATAAGTAAACGGAACCCGAAGATAATTTGCCATCCCCGAGGTGAACATATGGTGTGCCCAAACAAAGAAACCAATCAGGGCAATCGCCATCGATGACAATGCCACCCACCTGTAACCGAAGAGGGGTTTGCGAGAAAATACCGGCAGCAATTCGCTGATAATACCCAAGCCTGGCAATACAAAGACATAGACAGCCGGGTGGGAATAAAACCAAAACAGGTTCTGGAAGAGCAGCACATTACCGCCCTGGTCTGGATTGAAGAAATTCATGCCAAAAATGCGGTCAAATAACACCATCTGGAACGAGAGGCCGATCAACTGGGTTGCAGTTACTGAAATTACCACTGTCGCCAGAACAGACCAGACGAAAATCGGCATGCGGAACAAGGTCATTCCTGGCGCTCTCATCCTGACAATTGTGGTAATCAGGTTCAACGCTCCCAGGATAGAGGAGAGTCCAATCAGGTAAACCCCGAGGAAAAACATCGAGAAGCCGATCTTAGATAGATTCTCACTCAGGGGGGGATACCCAGTCCAGCCGGCATCGACTCCGCCTAAAAGGATGGTGCTGAGCAGCATTACGATAGCAGGGATATTGAGCCAATATGCGAAAGCGTTCAAGCGGGGAAAAGCCATATCATTAGCGCCGATCATTAGGGGCACCAAATAATTTGACATGGCCGCCACGCCGAGCAGCATACCGCCAATGTTAACGATACCGTGTAAACTGATCAGTGTGTTAAATCCATCGGGAGTCAAGAATTGCAGTCCCGGTTGGGCTAATTCTGTGCGGAAAATCCACGCGAACAATCCAGCGACTAATAGGACTAATAATGAAGTCAACCCATATTGGATTCCGATTACTTTATGGTCATACGAGACATGTATGAAGCGCTTGTAGCCTTCAACTTCGGATTCAAGGGAAGCTTCTGGGGTGTCGATACCCTTAGCCCACTTAAGCCAGTCGTCCAGGACACCGGTACCGTACATAAACGCCATTGACCCCAGTAATGCTCCGGAAACCAGCACTGGTTCTGCATTCCCGGCTGGGAGCCCCATTAGTAAACGGATTAGGATGGTGATAAGTGCTCCAACCAGTGTGCCGAGCACCATATAGCCAAGGCCACGATAAAGTGATAAACGATAAAATCTCATCTGATCCTCCAGGTACGCTATTTCAAACTCTCA
>JAUWLJ010000145.1 GCA_030613705.1 Chloroflexota bacterium | reverse complement strand
GATGACTGTAAGAGTAGGAATCAATGGGTTTGGTAGAGTAGGTCGTCAGGTCTTGAAAGCGATACGGGACCTTCATCCCGATGAACTTGAAGTCGTCGCATTTAACGATATTGGCGATTTGAAGACCATGGCCCACTTATTGAAGTATGACTCAAATTACGGCCGCTTCGATGGGACTGTAGAAGTGGGTGAGAATCACTTAGTGATCGATGGTAAACCTGTCAAAGTCTACAGCGAGTTCGATCCTGGTAATTTACCCTGGTCTGATTTAGGCGTTGAGATCGTAATCGAGAGCACTGGTCTATTTACCCTAAAGAAAGATGGTGTCAATAAGAAGGGAAAACAGGTAAGAGGCGCAGAGAATCACATAACCCAAGGTGGTGCCAAAAAAGTAATCATTTCCGCACCTGCTCAGGGGGAGGATTTAACCATCGTATTGGGTGTCAATGATGATAAGTACGATCCTGCCAAGCATCACGTTGTCTCAAATGCTTCTTGCACGACCAACGGTCTGGCGCCAGCAGTGAAGGTGGCGAATGATAAATTCACTATCAAACGTGGTCTAATGACGACTATCCACGCCTATACGGCTGGTCAGAAGATCCTCGATGCACCCCACAGGGATCTTCGCCGGGCTCGCGCTGCTGCTTTGAGCATCATCCCCACTACGACAGGAGCTGCTCGGGCGCTGGCCCTGGTTATCCCAGAAATGGAAGGCAAGCTGGATGGCTATGCACTGCGGGTGCCAACACCTACAGTTTCGTTCATCGATTTGACGGTTGAACTCGAAACTCCTACAACCACTGAAGAGCTTCGCCAGGCTTACCGCGAGGCTGCCAGCGGACCGCTGAAAGGTATCCTGGCCGCCACAGATGAACCGCGAGTTAGTGTGGATTATAAAGGAGACCCCCATAGCTCGACAATCGATTTGCCGTTCACCATGATAATGGGGAATGGACCAGATACATTTGCAAAAATCGTAGCCTGGTATGATAATGAATGGGGATACTCCGTTCGTACAGCTGACCTGGCTGCGATGATGGCCACATCCCTTTAATTAGACCAATTAAAACGTGGAACGGGGATTTACCCACGTTCCACGTTTTCCGCGGTTGGAGATCTTATGTTCAATAAGAAAACTATTGAAGACATAGATGTCACAGGAAAAAGGGTGTTAGTCCGGGTAGATTTCAACGTACCCATTAGGGATGGTAAGGTTGGTGATGACACCCGTATCCAGGCTGCTCTACCAACCTTGCACTACTTATTGAACCATCAAGCGACCTTAATCTTGTGTTCCCACCTTGGCAGACCAAAAGGAGAGGTGAAGCGAGAATTTTCCTTGAAACCAGTGGCCGATCATCTCAGCATGGTGCTTGGTCAACCCGTCAAATTTGTGGAAGACTGCATTGGTCCGGTTGCCGAACAGGCAGTAAAGGAATTATCACCGGGTGATGTTTTGCTTCTAGAAAACACACGTTTCCATGCTGGTGAAAAGAAGAATGATCCAGCTATGGCAAAACAACTGGCTGGTTTGGCTGACCTGTATGTAAATGATGCATTTGGATCAGCCCACCGGGCGCATGCATCTACTGAAGGTGTCGCCCATTATTTACCCAGCGTAGCAGGCTATTTGATGGAAAAAGAAATCATTTACCTTGGTCAGGCTATTGCTAACCCTGCTAGGCCGTTCATCGTTATCCTTGGCGGAGCCAAAATCAGCGATAAGATTGGTGTCATTCACAACTTGCTGGATAAAGCCGATCAGGTAATGATTGGGGGTGGTATGGCAAACACATTCTTCAAGGCGCAAGGTTACCCGGTGGGTGACTCTCTGGTTGAGGATGATTCACTGGATATTGCTCGAGAATTAATAAAGCTGGCTGATCACCGCCTGCGTCTTCCGGTAGATGTGGTGATCGGTGATAAATTTGAAGCCGACGCAGAGCGGGTTGTGATGAGCATGGGACCCATTCCAGATGGTTGGCGAATCCTTGATATCGGTCCAGAAACTGTAAAAACCTTTGGAAAACCAATTTCCGAGGCGGGAACCATCGCCTGGAATGGTCCGATGGGTGTTTTCGAATTCCCACGATTTGCAGAAGGGACTATCGGACTGGCAAAAGCGATTGCTCGTTCGAATGCAACCTCCATAATTGGTGGTGGTGATTCTGTGGCTGCGGTGAAAAATGCCGGGTTGGCTGATAAGATCACCCACATTTCAACTGGTGGTGGCGCCTCCCTTGAGATGCTTGAAGGTAAAGTTCTCCCTGGTATGGCAGCACTTGAAGATAGAGATTGACCACGGAAAATTAGCATAATCGACATCACCATTCCCTCGTCGAAATTTTGGGAATGGTGATATCCTTGTTTTACCACTACAAAATCATCCTTCATATTAGGAGAACTCAGGAAAATGATTCGAAAACCATTAATTGCCGGAAACTGGAAAATGCATATGACAGTGGCCGATGCCCGTCATTTAGTGTCAGAGATGGTGCCTGGTTTGCAGTCCAAATCTGGTGTCGACAAAGTCGTTTGCCCTCCGCATACAGCATTGCTCGCAGTTTCTTCTCTGCTGGAAGGAACCGATATCGCCTTGGGAGCACAGAATATGTATTGGGAAACTGCCGGGGCGTTTACAGGAGAAATTTCTCCTAATATGGTGGCTGAGTTTTGCGAATATGTAATTTTAGGGCATTCCGAAAGACGTACTTTTTTTGGGGAAACTGATAAGGATGTAAATCGTAAAGTACAGGCAGCTTTTGCATATGGATTAACACCCATCTTTTGTATTGGTGAAACCCTGGAGGAATATGAGGCTGATCGTACTTATGAGGTTGTATTTCGGCAGGTGAAAATGGGGTTGGAAGCGATCCAATTCGATAATAGTGGGGATGGCGATGGCAGCAACCTGGTGGTTGCTTACGAACCCATCTGGGCTATTGGAACGGGACGAGCTGCTACACCCACGGATGCTAACCAGGTTATCGCTGAAGTGATCCGACCCGCGTTGGGGGAGTTGTTTGGGGAGGGTATGGCGCAGAGGATTCGTGTACTTTATGGTGGTTCGGTAAATGGCGAAAACGCCCAAGGTTTTTTCTCTCAATCTGAAATTGACGGTGCTTTAGTGGGGGGCGCAAGCCTAAAGGTTGCTGATTTCATTCAGATTACACTTGCAGCGGTGCGGTGACCGACGAGATCAACATCCTTGGTTGGTTCCTGGTTGGTGTAATTGGTTTAGCGATCTTACAGCGAAGGCTGCATAATGAAATTCAGACAGTTCTGTTTCTGATCACTAAACGGATCGACCTGGCATTGGCAATCTTTTCCATTTTGTTTCTCCCAGGAGTATTGCTACACGAGTTGAGTCATTATTTCATGGCTCGGTTGCTCAAGGTTCCTGTGGGACGATTATCGATTATCCCACAACCGCTCCCAGATGGTCGCTTGAGATTGGGCTATGTGGAAACCGCTTCGACTGATTTTCTCCGTGATGCACTGATCGGAGCCGCGCCGCTGATTACAGGAAGTTTATTTGTGGCTTATGCAGGTTTGGTCCATTTAAATTTTGCAGCCATTTGGGAGCAACTAGCCTTGGGTCAAATCTCGTCATTATTACCTGCTTTTTCCCAAGTGAGTAATCAACCTGATTTTTGGATTTGGTTTTATATCATCTTTGTGGTTAGCAGCACCATGTTTCCTTCCGCTACTGACCGGAGGGCCTGGAGTCCAATATTGCTCACTTTAGGATTGTTTGTTGCGCTTCTCTTAATCTCTGGCGCGGGACCTTGGTTGTGGACAAACTTGGGCTCTGGGTTGCTGAGTATTGTCCATATCTTGTCGTTGATTTACATTCTCAGCGCTTTCGTACATTTAATAATATTGCCACCATTGTGGCTGCTGCGTGTTTCATTGGAGAGAACATTCCGTTTGAAGGTTGTATGAAGGGTACTTTTTGACCAATATTTTGAACATGATTTTATGTTAGAATTGTGGTGTAAAAAAGGGAAAATCCATATAAAATTTATTACTTAGGGCACATCGCAGAGGTGAAAGAACCCACGAGAGTGTTTTTTTGCTGCCTAGTAAACAACAGGGAAACATTCGAATTAGTTGAATGCAACATTGTCCTCCATTGACATAGTTTGGTTTGCGATTTGAATCTCAAAGGATCCCGCCAGGGTGGAGACAGCAGGGAATCAGAACGAAGATGGAAAGGTAAACCTATGAGTAATGCTAATCTCAGTCAATTAAGCGGGTTAAATAGTAATCCGATATTATCATTTTTGAATCAACACCAGGTGAAAATGATTGACGAAGCTCTATCAGCGTTGGGAGATTATGGTGAACTGCGTCTGGTTGTGGAAAAGGGACGCCTCAGATTTATCGTCACCCAAAAGAGCTTCGATGCTTTGAAATGGCAGCCAGGCTCGATGGACGAGTGAATAATTTCTTAATCTCTCTTCAGCGCATCTTAACTAAGAGCTCATTCCATTATGTTTGAAAAGGTGAGGCATGGCTGAATCCTGGTACGCACTGCGCAGTAAACCTCGCAAAGAGGAGGTTTTATGGCAGCAACTTCTTGCCCGAGAGGTTGAGGTTTTCTTCCCCCGCCTTAAAGTCAATCCAGTGAATCCTAGATCACGAAAATTACGCCCATATTTTCCTGGTTATCTGTTCGTGCAGGTGGATTTGGAAGAAGTAGGTTTATCTATATTCAAATGGATGCCACACGCGATCGGTCTGGTCAGCTTTGATGGTGAACCAGCAGATGTGCCAGACAACCTCATCCATGCCGTGCAGAAACGGGTGGAGGAGATCGCGGCAGTTGGGGGAGAATTTTATGATGGTTTACAACCAGGAGATCCAGTCCGGATCAGCAATGGACCATTTGCAGGTTACGAAGCTATTTTCGACATGCGCCTGCCAGGAAGTGAGCGTGTGCGAGTTTTGATCCAAATGTTAAGCGATCGCAAATTACCTGTAGAATTAAAAGCCGGACAGGTTGAACGAAAGAACAAACGTTAAGTATTTGTAGGTTGGTCACATTTTTTTTGTGTCTGTCTATCTCAACGATCTCCCTTGAGGATGTCGGATGGGCGGAGCGTGCCCCCTGGTCGCTATTATTTTACATTCAATATCAACTATCCCATCAATAATATTTAGGAGTAAAAATTGCCAAAAGCATTGATTACTGGGATAACCGGTCAAGATGGTTCATATCTGGCTGAACTGTTGTTATCCCAGGATTACGAAGTACATGGCTTGATACGGAAAGCAAGCACATTTAACACCCAGCGGATCGACCATCTATACCGCGATCCACATAATGGGATCTCAAACCGTTTGTTTCTCCATTACGGCGATGTCGCTAACACAGGAAATCTGATTGATTTGATTTATAGCGTCCAACCGGATGAGATTTACCACCTGGCAGCGCAGAGCCATGTGCGGGTCAGTTTTGACTTGCCGCTCTATACTGGCGATGTAACAGGTTTGGGGACGATGCGCATCCTGGAAGCGGTCCGCAAGAGTGGGCTCAAGACGCGTTTTTACCAGGCTTCTTCAAGCGAGATGTTCGGCAGCTCATCCCCTCCTCAAAATGAAGCGACACCATTTGAACCACAGAGCCCGTACGCGGCTGCCAAAGCTTATGCTTTTTGGGTGACCCGCAATTACCGCCAGGGGTATGGCATATTTGCCTGCAACGGTATTTTGTTCAATCACGAATCTCCCCGCCGGGGAGAGACTTTCGTCACCCGCAAAATCACCCGCGCTTTAGCAGCCATCATGGATGGCAAACAAAAATATCTCTATCTTGGCAACTTAGAAGCTAAACGCGATTGGGGTTATGCCCCAGATTATGTGGCCGCCATGTGGAAGATGCTGCAGCTCGACAACCCGGATGATTTTGTGATTGGTACCGGGGAAGCGCATTCAGTGCGCGAGTTCTTGGACGAAGCCTTCGGTTATGT
>JAUWLJ010000039.1 GCA_030613705.1 Chloroflexota bacterium | reverse complement strand
GGCAATGTCTCCATCCAGCACTTCATACTCGACAGCAGGTATCACGATGCGGGCACGTTCTAACGTAACATCAAAAGGCTCAGGCTCTCCCTCTCTAAAAATCGTTAGCGTGAGCGAGGTTCCCGCCGGACCCAGCACCTTCCGAATGACCAGACTGCCATCTATTCCGGTCATGTCCTCACCATCTATAGCAATAATCTGGTCCCCAGGTAGGAGCCCAGCTTTTTCGGCCGGGGAGTCGGGCATCGGGCTGACAATAGTAAGGTATTCGCGAGTTGCATCTACCCAGGCTCCGATCCCTTCATAACTACCATCAATGTCTATATTCGCCTGGCGGTATTGGTCAGGGTCCATATAAGAAGAGTGCTGGTCACCCAAGGATTCCATCATGCCATCGATGGCGCCCTGCATCATCAATTCATCATTCACGGGTTGGTCGATATATAAATCGTGGACCAAATCCCAACTCTGCCAGAATGGTTCAAAGAGCTGCTCGAGATCAGAAGGCGTGCTGGTCTCTTGAGGAGGTTTGGTTTCCAAAATATCTTCTAAAGTCTTCTGGAGGACTGTTGATGCAGTAGAGACCGCAGAAGAAGGGGAAACGACAGGGGTTTCAGTTTCAGAAATCCCACCACCGACAAACATACCAATAGAAAACGAACCTACTACTAATAGCAAAATAATGGCAGCCGCGCCGCCGAAAAGCAGGATTTTTTTGTTCATACTTTCTCCTGAAATCTTAAAACTGAATTCAGCTTAGATTATCATATTATTATTAGAACAAAATAAGATCATGGCAAGTGATTGATCAGAATTTCAAAAACCCGGGAAGATATGCGGCGAAAGAGATCGGATCGCTGACCCGCTCGATATACTCCAGCAAAGCTTCTCCATCGATCTGGTAAAGGGGATGGCAGGAAGTCGGCGAGGCACCATTTTTGGCCTGGACGACGATATCGATGAATTGGGTAATCAGGTCAGCACGTTCCAGCTGCGGGACGATTTCTTCGGTGGTGAGAATCACTTTATCCGCGGCCAGGGTCAGCTCTTCGTCGACTCCTTTATTCTTCCCGATAATTGCGTTCCCTTCCCGGTCCGCTTTAATGGTATGGATTACAGCTACATCTGGTTTGATGGCTGGGAAAGCCATGAGCTTCTCTTCTGTATAGGGGTCGGTGATGGTACGCACATCTGGTCTCAGTTGGGGGAGATCCGTGCCAATCCATGCTCTGGCGGGCATGAATCCGATCCCGGCCAAAGTTGCACGCAGTCCGAGTGCCAGGCTGGCCTCGGTTTCTTCGATCACCTCAATTTCTCCCCGGCTCGCATAGTGGGTAAACATTGGCGCTAAACCAAAAATTTCCAGTCCAAAGTAGCAGGTCCGGACTCGGCTGACCATCCCAGCTCCAACCAGTAAATCACTTTCCAATCCAGAAGTAAAATTTACCAATGTCAGGTCTTTAGGCTCTCCAGTTTCTTGGTAGTGGTTAATCAATGCCCGTACAAAAGTCACCGGTCGCCTGTAGTTTGTCATCCCACCCAGAGCCAGCGTTCCCCCAGATGGCACTAATTTGACGGCTTCGCTAAAAGTTGACCTCTTATCAATCATTTGGGCTCACAATTGTTCCCGATTCGTCTGATCATCCGCTGCTTCTGGCTCCTGTTTGTCAGATTGGAGATCTGATACCAAATTTGCCAGCTCTTTAAGAGCATCATCTTCATCCTTCCAGGGGTTGCGCGCCCGCCTGGCTGCTTTACGCATCAGATCGATCGTTGTGACTTCTTTTCCCCGCCGAAGGGAAAGATAGATCATAACGTTGAAGGCAACCACCCCAGCCACTGTCAAACATACGACAAGAAATGCTCTATCGATATCCATACGAACTTGCTCCTGAGCGTGGGTGTTCCAGTGGATTATCCCGGGTGAGAGTTGAGCCACCATAATTGAGGGAATACCTGGGGAAGATCATCCAATTTCATTACTGAATAATCCGCCCCCGGTTGGGTTTCATCAGTACCAACCAGCACGGTGGTGAAACCAGCAGCCTGCGCCGGTGTCAGGTTGCGCAGTGAATCCTCGAATAAGACACAATTTGCAGGATCTGTTTCATTAGCAACTGCTAAGGCACGTTGGTAGGCTTGGGGCTCCGGTTTGCATAAAAAGCCTGAAGCGCGCACATCGATGATGCCATCAAAGCAATCTTCCAATCCAAGTATCCCAAGAACTCGTATTGCATGGTCAGAGTCAGCGTTGGTAAAGATCCATTTACGTTGTGGCAGACTATCCAATAAATCATGAAGCAGGGGATCGGGGGAGATATATTCTTCTAGGGGAAGATCGTGGACATAAGCCAGGTATTCTTCCGTATCCACCGAGTGGTTGATTTGGAGACCCCGCAGGGTAGTTCCATAAGTCTCGAAATAAGATCGGCGTAGTTCTGGAATTTCACCTGGAGGGAATCCGAGTTGATCGCGCAGGTAATCTGTTATGCGACCACGGATAGCTTCCCAAAGGCCATTGGAATTTGAGTAGAGCGTGTCATCTAAATCGAAGAATAAAGCAGACCAATTCACCAGCTTATTATAAGGGATACAGGACCCGCGGTTGGGTCACACAGGTGAAAATATTCTAAGAATGGAATTGGACTGGAATCGGCTATAGCCCCCACCTGATATAATTTCCGCATGTCCATCCGCATACTGCCTCCGGAAGTGGCTTCCCAAATCGCAGCCGGTGAAGTAGTTGAACGTCCTGCTTCAGTGGTCAAGGAGCTGGTGGAAAATTCCCTGGATGCAGGTGCCGATCAAATTTTGATCACTATCCAAGATGCCGGACGGGGGTTGATTGAGGTGGCAGATAATGGATTTGGCATTCCCGCAGATGAACTCCCGCTGACAGTTTCCAGACATGCGACCAGCAAGTTATCCACAGCTGAGGATCTCTTCCACATTGCTACCCTAGGGTTCCGGGGAGAGGCGCTCGCTTCGATTGGTTCAGTTTCTCATCTCACGATTACCTCGCGCGCTGCAGAATCTGATTTGGGAGCACGATTACAAGTAGAAGGTGGGCATTTTTCAGCAGTAGAACCGGTTGGAGCACCGATCGGCACGGAAATAAAGGTTGCAGATTTATTCTTCAACGTACCTGCCAGGCTAAAGTTCCTCAAGAAGGATGGTACCGAACGCCGCCATATCGAAAACTTTGTCACTCGCTATGCCCTTGCCTATCCTGATGTTCGCTTTCAACTGCGGCAGGAGGATCGCCTGACTGTCCAAACGAGCGGGAATGGTGATCGGAGAGAAGTTCTTGCCTCGCTGTACGGTGTGGAAATGGCTCAACAAATGCTGGAAGTTTTGGCGGAATATGAGCAATTAGAGATCACTGGTTTCACCAGCGCAATATCTCTCAGCCGTTCGAACAGGCGTGAGATAAACTTATTTATAAACGGTCGCTGGATTCAAGATACAGCTCTGGTCACAGCAGTGGTCCAGGCCTACCATACCTTCCTGATGGTCGGTCGTTACCCGCAATCAGTTTTATTTCTGGCATTGCCGCCTGAGATGGTGGATGTCAATGTCCATCCGACTAAAGCAGCGGTCCGTTTTCGTGAGCGGGATCGGGTTTTTAGCGGTGTACAACGTGCTGTCAGGCGTGCCTTACTGGCTCACACACCTGTACCAGGGGTCGGGGCAGAATCCTTTGAAATGTCGGGTAATGATCCGAGTTTTATGCGGAGTGGTCTAACCTGGGCTGGTGTCGATCTAACTCACCAGCAAGGTGAGCTAACCTGGCAACCAAAAAAGGAAGAACCGGATGGATCCAGAGTTCCATTGCTGAGGCTTGTTGGTCAAGTTGCAGCAACCTACCTTGTGGCGGAAGGTCCGGATGGTCTTTACCTGGTTGACCAGCACGCTGCACATGAGCGGGTCTTGTTTGAGCGTTACCTTGAGCAGCGCCATACCTCTATCCCTTCGCAATCGTTGTTAGAACCAGCGGCAGTTGAGTTCTCAGCAGCGGAAGCCAGATTGATTTCAGACCAACTGCTGGTGTTGGGACAATTAGGCTTCAAGGTTGAATCCTTCGGACTAAATACCTTTCTGGTGCGCGCAGTACCTCAAATTTTGTCTGGGATCGATCCAGGTGCGGCATTACGAGTTTTGGTTGAAGATTTTGAGGAAGATGAGACACCATTGCAATCCGAGCAGGAGGCTAAGATCATCGCCAGGATCTGTAAGCGTGCGGCAGTCAAGGGGGGACAGGCTCTTACAGTGGAGGAGCAACGGGCCCTCTTGGATGATCTCGAAGGCTGCCAATCACCGCGCACATGCCCTCACGGAAGACCGACCATGATCCATTTATCAGTAGATTTACTTGAACGCCAGTTTGGGAGGCGAGGGGCGCGTTAGCTGTTTTTCAAAGGCAGGTGGACAGAGAAGGTTGTACCAATGCCCACTTCGCTTTGCAATTCAATGTGCCCATTGTGGGCTTCGACAATCTTCTTGCAGATAGCCAATCCTAGGCCTGTACCTTGAGCGGAGTTCTCGGTCGCCTGGGATCGGTAAAATTTATCAAATAGGTGGGCCATATCCGCCTGCCTGATTCCAGGCCCGGTGTCGTTCACCGAGATAACCAATTCGTCCGGATAGCTGTGTCCTGAGACAGTGATTGTTCCAGAAGGCTTGTTGTAATTCACTGCGTTGCTGATCAGGTTGAGAACAACTTGCTTGATCTTGTCTTGATCCCCTTTTATGGTCGGCAGTTCGTTTGGCACATATAAATTCAAGCGCAGGTTTTTTTCAACTGCTTTATTTTGCATAAGTCCAACGCATTCCTGCAACAACGCGCCTGGATCGAATACCTCCGAGTTAAATGGGATTCTACCGGATTCCAGACGGGCAAGATCAAGAAAAGAGGTGGTCATATCGATCAGACGCGTAGTCTCATTGTCGATGATTTCAACCACTTTTCGCATTTGATCTTCACTGACATCCTTGCGGAGCAGAAGGTGGGAAGCGGTTCTCAGCGATGCTAATGGAGTACGCAGTTCGTGCACCATTTCGGCGATTAGGTCTGATTGTTGGAAGAGTCGCGCATTCTCGATTGCCACAGCAGCTTGAGATCCTAGATCCAGTAAGATTTCCTGATCATCTTGGGTGAATTGACCACTGAGCTTATTGATCACTTCCAGGGCACCGATGACTTTATCTTTGGCGATCAGCGGGACACCAAGCAAAGAGGTTGTGGTGACATTGGTCGCTTTTCCTATCTGGGCGAAATGGCGCGGATCATTCTGGGTGTCATCTATGATGATCGGTTTACCATTGGTGACGATCCAACCGGCGATACTGTCTTCCACCGGGACAATAAGACCCCGCATCAATGGTTCATTGAGATTGGTGGCAGATTCAAAGTAAAGCTGCCCCTGACTTTCATCATAGAGCAATATCGAAGCTGCCTCTGAACCGCTTACGTGCGCCGCAGCTTCAGTGATGCGATCTAAGAGGATATCTAAATCAACCGTTGAGGCGAGATTACGCGAGATCTCAGCCAGCCTGCGGTAGCGTTCAAGTAATGAAGTTTGAGCCTGTTCAGTCATCGACAACCAATTCGGAAATCAGGGGGAGAATATCGGCCACATCACCCCGGATAAGTACTTCTGCTCGAGGATCGAGATAGGTAGGACTTTTGTTGATGATGATCAGCTTGGCATGGTTCTCAAGAGCCTTGAGGGGCAAAGTCGCCACTGGAGTTACTTCCAGCGATGATCCAGCCACGAGAATGATGCTGCATTCGTAGCAGGCTTTCTGAGCTTTGAGCCAAGTCTGTTTTGGAAGCTGTTCTTCGAACAGGATTACATCTGGTTTCAAGATATTCCCGCAATCAGAGCAGCGTGGAGACTCACTATTATGTATGTAGCTGGAAATAAAGTTCTCTGCGAGATAGGTTTGGTAGCATCCGATACAGGTGAGAGATTCAAGGGTTCCATGTACCTCCAGCACCTGTTTGGATCCAGCACGTTGATGAAGACCATCAATATTTTGAGTAATTATTGTGTGGATGTAGCCAGCTTTTTCAAGGATGGTTAGAGCCTGGTGAGCCGGGTTGGGTAAGGCCAGGAGAATTTTCTTAGCTAAGGGGTGGAACCAGGCGAAAAATTTCTCTGGTTGGTAGCGGAATGCGCTAAGTGTAGCCACTTCCATCGGATTATAACGGGACCACAGGCCACTTCCGGGGGAGCGGAAATCTGGGATCCCGGATGGTGTTGAGATCCCTGCACCGGTTAACACAACCCCATTGTCTGTGTGACGGATCAATCTGGCAGCAACCTCAATAGCGAGGCGGATCTCGCTGGATAGGTTACCTTGATTTTGATTCATTCGGTTTGGTCGACAATACTGTAAGCAAGTTGATTGATCTGCTGGGCAGTTAATCCCTCTGGTTTTAAGATGATAAATGGTGTGTGGTGGATTGAGGCCTCATTAACCAGCTCGCGATTGGGTGAAAATGCGCTGGCTATTTTCAAGTTAAGCTGCTCTTCGACCTCACCAAAGGAAAGCTGCAGGCTTGAGTGGATGCGGTTGAAGACGACCAATTTAATATGATCGTGGTCTATACCCAGAGCAGAAAATTCGGCGATCAATTCTTTTGATTGGGCAACGGATTGAGGCGCTGGTTCCACGATGATCACCACCTCACTGCAGCGGGGAAGCACTTTTTGGTTTAGGGTGGTCATCCCGGGACCCAAATCCAATACTGTGTAATCTGAAAATTGCGGAAGAAATCGGGCGATGATCTCAAAATTATCGATTCTCGAGGTGTATTTTGCATCTCGGAGTTGCGGAGAACTTAGCAACAGGCGAACTCCGGAGTTATGTTCAATTATCGTATCTTCGATCAACTGGGGTGTAAGGTCTTCTGGCGGGAGTGCCAACAGGCGGTTGAAACTTGCGGATTGATGGTAGCCGAGCTCCAGTGCAAGACTTCCCTGACCTGGTCTGAAATCCGATATGATCACGGAATTTTCAGTCTTTCTAAATAGAGCGATGCTGAGATTAATTGCGGCAGTGGACACTCCCATGCCCCCTTTTGTGGAAATGATAGCCAATACCCCCTTAGGTTTTTGAACTGGGAGTAGTTGATCGCTTTCATCTGGAGGCGATAAAATTTTATTAACTTGAGCAAGCAATTCATGGGTTGAAATGGGTTTTGTCAAATATAGATCAGCCCCCAGCTCTAATCCCAGCGTCTTATCGTCCATCCCGGTTTTCGCGGTAAAAATTAATATGGGAATGCCGCGGGTCGTCCTCTCCTGGCGCAGCTGCCTGGTAACTGCATACCCATCTAATTCCGGCATCATTATGTCGAGGATGATCAGATCCGGAGCTTCAGTACGTGCTAGCGAGATGCCGCGCTGCCCATTGTTCGCCGCGATGATATCGAATCCATCACTTTCCAGCATCATACCAACCAGCCGGAGAGTATCAATATCATCATCAACAATCAATATTTTTCCTGGCATACCTGCTCCATGTGGGTACTAATTGGTTTTCAGTCTAGCATAAACACGAATTCCAGACAAGTATCACTTAAGTTAGGGCGCAAAGATCTGATATTGGTGAAAAGCATAATTAATAAACTGTTTGGGCTATAATTTACAAACGATGCTGGAAAATCTTAAACAAATACTGCAAGATGAATGCCAACTCGATTTAGATCGACCAGTGGTAGTGGGCGTATCTGGTGGCCCAGATAGTTTGTGTGCACTGGATGTACTCGATCGCAGTGGTTATCCGGTGATCGTAGCACATTTCAACCATAAATTACGCTCTGTGGCTGATGCTGACGCTGTGACCATCCAGCATTTAGCCAATCAGCGGGATCTGCGGTTTATGCTCGGAGAAGGGGAAGTAGGTGTGCGAGCTGAGCAGGAGAGCGAATCAATCGAAGAAGCCGCTCGCAATGAACGCTATTGTTTTTTATTCAACTGTGCTGAAGAGGTTGGTGCTCAAGCGGTCGTGGTCGGGCATTCCGCGGATGATCAGGTGGAAACCGTTTTGATGCACCTGCTCAGAGGTACAGGAATGAGCGGGTTGAGTGGAATGAAAACCAGAGCTCTTCCAAATGCCTGGAGCGATCATATTCCACTGGTCAGGCCCCTGTTAGGAATCTGGAGACGACAGATTTTAACGTATTGCAGAGAACGTGGATTCGATCCATTAATCGACGTCTCAAACCAGGACATGACCTATTTTCGCAATCGCTTGCGGCACGAACTGATCCCTTATCTGGAAAGCTATAATCCAGCTATCCGCAAGCTTATTTGGCGGACTACCGAAGTAATGCGAGGTGAGATGGATCTGGTCGATCAAATGGTAGATGCTGTCTGGCAAGATTGCTTGCTGATGCTGGGGGATGGTTATATTGCTATTAATTCACTGTGCTGCAGACAGCAGCCTTTAAGTGTGCAGCGCCACATAATTCGCCGGGCGATTGCGAGTCTGAGACCAGGCTTGCGCGATATCGGTTTTGAGGCCGTGGAAAGGGCGCTAAATTATTTGTCGTCCTCGAAATCATACGCGGAGGTTGATTTAATCTCAGGATTGAAGTTGATATCGGAACCAGGCAGGATTTGGATTGCGGAATGGGAAGCAGAGATCCCTACTGATGAATGGCCACAGGTGATTGAAGAAACATGCTATATGGAAATTGGAGGGATTGTTAATCTGCATGCTGGCTGGCAGCTGTCCGCGGAAAGAGAATCGGAAAACACTATGAAACATCGCCAGACCTGGGAGGCAGGGAACCCTTTTCAGGTAAGGGTGGATCTAAGCCGAATCCATTGGCCGTTGTTGGTTCGTTCCCGGAAGGGTGGCGACCGTCTGCAACCATTTGGCATGGATGGGCATTCACTGAAACTTTCGGATTTTATGATCAATGAGAAGCTCCCCAGACGAGCCCGTGAGGGCTGGCCTTTGGTCTGCAGTGGGGAGAAAATTGTCTGGGTATCCGGATACCGTTTGGCACACCCATTTCGGGTGACAGAAACGACAACAGGGGTGGTAAACTTGAAATTAACCCGGTTAGAATTGAGATCGGAGAAAAAATGAAGGTCAATTTCTTTGCTGGTCTGCGCCAGATTGTAGGTCAAAAAACAGTGGAAATCCCAATTCCAGAAGGCGCGAACGCGAGCCAATTGTTGGATGAGATTGTTCGTCGTTATCCAGCACTCGAACGAGAATTATTAGACGAACATGGAAACCTGTATGGGCATGTGCATATTGTGATCAACGGCAGAGACATTCGATTCTTGGAAGGGGGGATGGAAAGAGTGATAACTTATGCTGACAAGGTGAGCTTATTCCCTGCTATAGGGGGAGGTTGAAATCTGCCAGAGTAGGGATAACCCATTAATCGTGTACATTGGGAGTAATTAAGGTGGACTGCTGGTATGAGCAGTCCACCAATTAGTTTAGCAATCAGGGTGGGGTTTGTGAGGGATCTGGTAATAAACTAGCTAGATAATCTCCAGCTCCTTTAATTTACTCTCGGGAACAACACCATCCTCCCATCCACGGGCTTGGTAATATTCCTCGAGCATCAGGTCAAGTTCACAAACCTGTCCCTCTGAGCCAAGGCTAGTAGAGGGTTCATTGAGAAATCGCTCGGGCAAATAATCTGAGCCTTCCCGGAACCCAGCCAGGTTGTTGTAGTAGCGCTCTAGAGTAAAAACGCGCTCACCAACCTTGAGCAGGTAATCCGCATCAGCTGGAACACCGGTTATGGCGGCGAACTGGTCCGCAAATGTGTCCATCGACTCGGCGAAGGTCGCGAATTTACACACATCGAGGCAATCGGTTACTGTATGGACATTCTGGAAAATGACGGTGAGTTCGCCTTTCCCTTTCCATTCCAATGGGTCGGTGATCTCGGCTGGACCAAGAACGTTGCCAATAACCTCAGCAGCGGGGGTGTAGGCTCGCAAATGGCACGCGCCACGGTTGCTGGTGGCATATCCAAGCCCCATGCCCTTGATACCGCGCGGATCATAAGCAGGGATAGCCATGCCCTTGACTGTCATGGCGATCTCCGGGTGTCCAAAGTGTTTGGCAGTATTCTCAGCGCCATCAGCGAGGATATCTCCGATTCCTTCGCGACCGGCGATTTTGGGAATCAGGGTCACCATTTCCTGGTGGTCACCCCAATTGAGATTACCATCACTATTGGTGTACCCTTTTTCAAAGGCTTCCATGTAGACACTCAGGACATTTCCCATTTCGATTGTGTCAAATCCATAATCGTTGCACAGCGCGATTAACTTGGCTACACTAGCCGCATCGTTGTTGTCGCAGTTGGCTCCAAACGCCCAGGCAGATTCGTACTAAAGCTTTCCATGCGTGTGCCTTTGTATGGCCCTTCGGTGATTTCAACCTCTTTCTTGCACGCTACAGGGCAGGCATGGCAGGTCGGATCATTGACCAGGATGGTACCTTCTATGGTCTCACCACTGATATCTTCATGAGGTTCGAAGTAGGTGAACTGGGAATTCTTAGTGGGCA
>JAUWLJ010000066.1 GCA_030613705.1 Chloroflexota bacterium | reverse complement strand
TTCCCAAGGAATAAGTGGATAATTTAGGTTATCAGATCGGTCAATTCCTCCGTTAATAACCCTATGGTCGCCATTCCTCTTGACCAACAAGTCATCATTAGGTATGCCTCACACCAGGACCTTCCAGCATTAGAGTGGGAGGGCGAATTTACTCACTTCCGGCATGTTTTTGCCGAAGCTTATCGGCTTAAGGAGCTCGGAGAGGTGATCATTTGGGTTGCAGACCTCCCAGAATTCGGGTTAATTGGACAGCTTTTTATCCAGTTGTATGGTCCAAATCATTTGCAGGCCAATGTAGGTAAATATGCATATATATATGGTTTTAGAGTTCGGCCTGTCTATCGCGGAATTGGGATCGGAAGTCGGCTGCTGCAAAAAGCTGAGACTGATTTGGTGAGCCGTGGTTTTGAGCGGATAGCCCTGAATGTCGCCCGTGATAACGAGCCTGCCAGGCATCTCTATGAACGCTTAGGATACCGGGTTGTCGCACCAGAACCGGGTATCTGGTCTTACCTGGATGACCAAGGTCATCGCCGGTTTGTGAATGAACCTGCCTGGCGTATGGAAAAACATTTTTGACCTTGCGCCTCTACTATTTCCATGCTAGAATGAGTTTCCCATGGGGTGGTGGCAAGAGAGGTTTCGTCGAAAAGTGGGCATTTCCCACTTTTCTTTGTTTATCGAGGCCTGTATGCCGGACCCTTCGATTAGTTTCAATTGAGTTGGAGAAATAGCAAGAATGAAGAATGAATTTGCATTAGCGTTCAACGAAGTCCTGGAAGAGAAGCAATTACCCAAGGAAGTGATCCTGGATGCAATAGAAGCTGCCATGGTCTCAGCTTACCGCCGGGCAGTTAATGCTTCCAACGCCCAACATGTTGAAGCTAAAATCGATCCGGAAACGGGTAAGGTAATAATTTACGCAGAGAAAGAAGTTGTCGAAGATGTTGAGGATCAGAGAACTGAGGTAGCGTTAGCAGAGGCGCATCAGGTTGAACCTGAAGCCGAAGTCGGCAGCATGGTAATCATCGAAACCACACCCGAAAATTTTGGGCGAGTTGCCGCTCAAACTGCACGCCAGGTTATTCAACAACGCATTCGCGAGGCCGAAAGAGAAGCTCAACTGGAGTATTTTAATAACCAGTTAGGCGAGATCGTCAGTGGTGTTGTCCAGGCTATCAGCTCACAAGCAGTAACTTTAGGCCTTGATAAGAAAGCAGAAGGCATCATGCCTCGCAATCAACAAATTCCAGGGGAACGCTTTCGCCTCCACGACCGTGTGCGTGCTTTAATGGCAGAAGTAAAGGCAACTCCACGCGGACCCCAATTGATCCTTTCCCGAGCACACCGCAATTTCCTCCGCCGCTTATTGGAAAATGAAGTCCCGGAGATCTATCACGGTCTGGTTGAAATTCGTTCAATCGCCCGCGAACCTGGTCACCGATCCAAAGTTGCTGTCTCTGCACTGCAGACAGGTGTTGATCCAGTTGGTGCTTGTGTTGGTATGCGAGGGGTACGTATTCAAGCCATCGTTCGTGAATTAAATAATGAGAAGATAGATGTAATCGAATGGAATCCTGACCCTTCTGGATTCATCGCTAAAGCGCTCAGCCCGGCCCGCGTAACTGGTGTATATCTCGACGAACATGCGCGCGGCACCAAGACTGCGACCGTCGTCGTACCTGAGGATCAGTTAAGCCTCGCTATCGGGCGTGATGGTCAAAATGCACGTTTGGCAGCCAAATTGACTGCCTGGCGTATTGACATCAAGAGCTTGCCGGAAGCCACTAGTGATGCGTTGTACAAGATTCAATCCGATCCTGAATTCGCCGCTATGGCTGAGGCTGAAACCGATACTATCAGCCAGATTGAAGCCATCCTGGTCAAGAAGGATGAAGGAAGACCAGTAACACCCGAAGAGTACTCAATTCTCAGCAAGTTTGTGGAACGCGCCGAACGCGGCGTTATTGATATGCACCAGGCTGAAATATCGGCTGAATTAGAACGCATCGCTCAAGCCAAGGAGAATATACCTGCCAGCGCCTTCGATATGCCTCTCGAAGAGTTGAATTTTACTGAACGAATTACCAACTTGCTGGTTGAAGCCGGTAATGAGACTGTTGGCGATTTAATCATTCAAATGGAATTGGATTCTGATGCCATCCTGGGTTTGAATGGAATCGGACCAAAAGCGATGGAGAATATTGAAAAAGCCTTAGCCGAGGTGACCTTCCCTGAGCCTGAAATTGTAGAGAAAGAGGTGGAAGCCGAGCAGGTAGAACAGGTCGAAGGAGAACCCGAAGCTGAGGGTGAGGTACTTGATGCGGAAGCGGTTGTCAAGGAAGAGGAAGCGGAGGCTGCGGTAATCACAGACGAACCCCAAGTCGCCAAACCTGAAGCTGTTATTGAGATAGATTCGGTTGAAGAGGTTGATGAAGTCATTCAGGAAGAGACAGTTGCAGATGCCAAGGCTGAGGAAGAAACAGATTCATCTTTCGAGGAAATATTAGCCCTTGAACCAGATGCTTTTCATGTTGAAGATGAAGACCAGGATGAGATTGAATCCCGCCAGAAGAAGGAAAAGAAGAAGAAATACATCGAAATGGAATATGACCCAGATCAAGATGTCGTCATCGTAAAACGTAAAAGAAAACGGGACGAAGAAGACTGGGAAGAAGATTTGGGTTTTTGATCTGCAAACCAGAGAGAAGTTTGCGTGCCGAAAAAGCCGAAAAAAGGTAGACATGTACCTCAACGGACTTGCGTTGGTTGTCGGGAGGTACATTCCAAACGATTATTGATCCGTGTGGTCCGCAGTCCAGAAGGAATATTCATCGACCCAACCGGGAAAATGGCAGGACGCGGTGCATATCTTCACGATCGGCAAGAATGTTGGAAAAGAGGAATGCTCGGTACTCTAGCGAAGGCATTGAAAACCGATTTGACGGCTGATGACAAGCAACGATTAACAGATTTTATGGCGACATTGTCAAAAGAAACATCTGCTCAATAGTCAGAATGTGATGAGCAATTGTAGGGGATTTATTGGCAAGAACCAATTTGGCTGGCGAGTGGAGCATACTGAGATGAGCGCCTGACTCGGTCGACAAAACTCGCTTCAAGTGGCCGCGAGCAATTTATGGCAGGAGGTGCCAAATGGGCGAGAACGGACATAACAAATCGATCGAATTACCCCCCACGATTACTGTAAGGGAACTGGCTGACTCGATACAAGCCAGCCCAATTGAAGTCATTAAAACTCTGATGGCCAATGGGGTTATGGCCAATATAAATCAACAAATTGATTTCGATACTGCGGCAATTATTGCCGCTGAGATGGGCTATGATGCGATCCTGGAAACCCAGGAAGCTGCTGGAGAAGGCGAGGTCGGCGAGATCCCTCTCTGGCGAAGGGTGATCGCTGATGAGAACCCAGACGATCTGGTAAACCGCCCCCCTATCGTAACCATATTAGGACATGTTGACCACGGAAAGACAACCTTATTGGATGCTATTCGCCATACCAATGTCGTTGAAAATGAAGCTGGTGGGATTACTCAACATATCGGAGCCTACCAAGTTGAGCACAACAATCGATCTATCACCTTCCTGGACACACCCGGCCATGCCGCGTTCACGGCTATGCGCGCACGTGGAGCCCAGGGAGCCGATATTGTCGTGCTGGTGATCGCTGCTGATGATGGTGTAATGCCTCAAACCAGGGAAGCGATTGCTCACACCAAAGCTGCGCAAATTCCCTTGATCGTTGCTCTGAATAAGATTGATAAACCAAACGCCAATCTTGAGCGTGTGAAACAACAGCTGGCCGAAATCGGTCTTATCCCTGACGAGTGGGATGGTGACACGATCGTCGTACCTCTCTCTGCCAAGCGCCAAGAGGGTTTGGAGGATCTTCTCGAAGCCATATTACTGGTTGCCGATAATTCCGATATCCGGGCTAATCCAAATGGACGAGTCATTGGAACGGTGATTGAAGCCAAGAAAGAGCGTTCGAGAGGGGTTTTGGCTACTCTCTTGATCCAGAATGGAACTCTAAATGTGGGAAATATTGTCGTTGTAGGCACAACCTACGGTCGCTTGCGAGCCATGTTTGACCACTTGGGCAACCAAGTAGAAGTAGCAGAGCCTTCCGCTCCAATCGCAGTAATGGGTCTCAACGATGTCCCGGTTGCCGGTGATTTATTTCAGGTGGTTAAATCTGAT
This sequence comes from Chloroflexota bacterium, assembly GCA_030613705.1. Taxonomy (GTDB): domain Bacteria; phylum Chloroflexota; class Anaerolineae; order Anaerolineales; family UBA4823; genus PFL25. The sequence continues at coordinate 4,696 of JAUWLJ010000066.1, read as the reverse complement.
AAACAGGCACGAACGATCACTAGAGAACGAAAAAACATCCAGAGAGCAGATGCTGAGAGCCGGACATACGCAGTTACCTTAGAGCAGTTATTTGAAAAATTCCAAGCTGGAGAAGTGCGTGAGCTGCGGTTAATCATTAAAGCCGATGTACAAGGTTCTCTTGAACCGATCAAATCCTCTTTAGCTGATCTTGCCCGTGGGGATATTTCCATAAATGTATTGCACGCAGAGACAGGCAATATCGGTAAGAACGATATCATGCTGGCTACAGCTTCGAAAGCGATTGTAGTAGGTTTTAATGTTGAAGCTGATTCAGCTGCCCTACGTCTTGCTGACACCGAAGGGATCTCAATCCGTCTCTACAATATCATTTATCGACTAATTGAGGATATTGAGATGGCACTGAAGGGTATGCTCGAACCTGAAACGAAAGAATCGGTCATTGGGCATGCTGAAGTCCGGGCGATATTCAGAATATCCAGGATCGGCAACGTGGCTGGATGTTATGTTCTGGATGGCGAACTACAGCGTAGCGCACGCGTACGGGTCATACGAGGTAAAGAAGCTCTATTTGATGGTGAAGTTGCCTCTCTAAAACACATCCAGGACGATGTAACAGAGGTGCGCACCGGTTTCGAATGTGGAGTAACATTGAAGGGTTTTAATGATTTCGAAACGGGCGACATCATTGAGTGTTATATTGTTGAAGAAGTCCCCATTTAACCGACTGGAAAACCTCAGTGGTATCCAAGAACCGCGCTCAACGAATCGCTGATCGCATCCATGAAGAAATTTCGGAGATGTTGATTTTCGATATACAAGACCCACGCTTATCTGGAGTGTCCGTCACCGATGTCACGGTTGACCGCGAGCTGGCTTACGCAGATATCTATGTTTCTTCTCTACAAGGCTCAGAATCAGCAGAGAACATTCTCACTGGGTTCAAACGCGCGAGCGGCTATCTGCGGAGTGAACTAGCCAGACGCATCGATTTAAGAACTTTCCCAAGGCTGCGTTTCCATTGGGATCCATCACCAGAACACGCCGAGAAGATCGAAAATTTGTTGGATTCACTAAGCCAAGAGAATCAACCAACTTCAGAAGACGATCTTCCTGAAAATGAGTAATGATGAACACATGGATGAAACGCTCCTAAAAGTTACTTTTCAGGAAATTCGCTCGGCGCAGCGTGTCCTGGTCATCTCGCACATTAGGCCGGATGGTGACGCAGTCGGTTCATTGATTGGTTTAGGACTTTCACTTCAAAACCTCAACAAAGAGGTCCAAATGGTATTATCCGATGGGATACCAGCGATATTTCGCCATTTACCTGGCAGCGATCAGATACAGAAGCAAGCTACGGGCAATTTTGATCTGACCCTGGTCGTCGATTGTTCAGATCTAGCTAGGACAGGAGAGGTATTAATTGGTAAACCGGTTCCGGATGTGAACCTGGACCACCATCCGACAAATACAAAATTTGCAAGGTACAATCTGATCGACAAGACAGCAGTGGCAACAGCAGAAATGCTGGCAGAGTATTTACCGCAATTCGGTTTTCCCATCTCAAGTCAGGTTGCAGAAGCGCTATTATTTGGTATGATCACTGATACACTCGGCTTCAGAACAAATAATATGACGCCTAAAGCCATGAAGACCGCTGCAAAATTGATGGAAGCTGGTGGCGACTTACCTGGGCTTTATCAAAAGGGATTACTGAATCGAAGTTTTAAAGCTGCTCGCTATTGGGGGACAGGCTTATCAAATCTCGAGCGAGATGGCAGAATTATTTGGGCGTCCTTCTCCCTCGAAGACCGGCGTTCAGTAGGTTATCCAGGAAGAGATGATGCGGACCTGATCAATTTTCTTTCTACCATTGACGAGACCGATGTCGTGATCATGTTCGTCGAACAAGGGGACGGGCTTGTGAAAGTCAGCTGGCGTTCTCAACCCGCATACGATGTCTCTCAAATTGCCTTGTCCTTCGATGGCGGTGGACATCCAGCAGCAGCAGGAGCAAGTATCAAAGGAGACCTGAAGAGTATTCAGGCTAATGTGATCGCCACGACTAAAACTATGTTAGGGATTATGTGAGCCTCGACTTAGATTTTTGTCGCTGTGCAATCGAAATTAATTATTTGAGAAGAGGAAATGGATAACGAACAATTTAAAAATATTGTTTCCGGTGTGATGGTCGTCGATAAACCTATTGGACTGACCTCTCACGACGTGGTACAAATCATCCGCAGGGGAACAGGAATTCGAAGAGCTGGCCATACAGGGACACTCGATCCGCGCGCCTCAGGTGTTCTTGTCGTATTGCTTGGACCTGCAGTTCGGCTGAGTGAGTATGTATCCGCATCCGATAAGCGCTACCAGGCAACAATCCGGCTTGGCAGCACTACAGATACATACGATTCGGAAGGTATGGTAACGAGCGAAACACCGGCAAACCATATCACTGAAGAGCAATTCGACGAGATTCTGCAAACCTATGTCGGTGAAATCGAGCAGGTTCCACCGCCATATTCTGCAGTCAAGGTCAAAGGGCGGAAAGCCTACGAGATGGCGCGCAAAGGCGAAGAGGTCAAGCTCGAGCCGCGAAAAATCCAGGTTTACAGTCTGGATATTCTCGAATGGGATCCGCCTGAAGTTGTAATCGATGCCTATTGTTCTTCCGGCACCTATGTTCGATCTTTGGCGAATGATCTTGGAGAGTCCCTCGGAACCGGCGCTTACCTGATCGGTCTGCGGAGGACAAAGAGCGGTAGGTTTACATTACGCGAGGCGGTCCCTTTAAGGAGTCTGAAAGAAGCCTTTGAGGCAGGAGACTGGTACCAATATTTAATCCCGGCAGCTGATGCACTCGGTGATTGGCCAATGGTTGAGCTGGATGGTGACCAGGTTGAATTAGTCCGGCACGGTCACCGCATCCCTGCCGATCCTGATTCCGAAGGTTGGTCGCGCGCAATCAGCGAGCAGGGTGATCTTGTCGCTCTGCTGGAATTTAATCAAGATTCTGGTGAATGGCAGCCCCGCAAAGTTTTCTTCCAAACTTAGCCAAGTATAAGTACTTATTGAAGATTTTCGTATGCGCCATTTCTGGTCTTTAGAGGACGTTCACCTCCAAGACACTTGGCTGACTATCGGTACATTTGATGGTGTCCACCGAGGTCATCAAGAAATTGTACGCAAATTAGTGACAGATGCTCACGCAGTTGGTGCTCAAGCAGTCGTTCTCACCTTCTATCCACATCCCGCCATAGTCCTCGGTAAACGACAAGATCCGTCATACTTAACCACTCCAGAAGAAAGGTCTGCCCTACTGAGCAACATTGGGGCAGATGTGGTGATCACCTTCCCATTTACTCCCCAAATTTCTACCACAACGGCTCACGAGTTTGTGTCCCAATTGAAATCTCATACCGGAATGCGCCATCTTATGGTGGGTCCAGATTTCGCCTTGGGACGCGATCGGGGTGGCAGTATCAATACATTAAAAGAACTTGGCAAAGACTTTGATTATTCCTTGTCCACAATTTCACCGGTCGAGATCGATGGAAAAGTAGTATCATCCAGTCGGATTCGATCAGCACTCTCAGATGGTGATCTAGACCAGGTCAACCTTCTATTAGGTCGTCCGTATTTCATCAATGGGCAAGTAGTGCCGGGCGATGGACGTGGGAATACAATCGGCATCCCCACCGCTAATTTATCGATTTGGTTAGAACGTGCTTTACCGAGATCTGGTGTGTACGTCTCCAAGGCTAAGGTCAATGGGGAGACCCATGGGTCAGTGACCAATGTCGGTATTCGGCCTACCTTCAAATCCCAACATAAAAACCTGCAGGTTGAAACACACTTGCTTAATTTTGATGGGCAAATTTACGGTCAGGAAATTCAGTTAGAGTTCCTCAGCCGTCTGCGGGATGAACAACGCTTTCCAAACGTTGATGCATTGGTCACTCAAATTACGCAAGATATCTCTGAGGCTAAACGAATCTTGTCCGCCAAGGACGGATAGCTATTGACTCAATTTATTGTAGAAGATTATCATTCATAATGGAGGTTGGCAGCGATGAGGCAGTATCTTGACATGCTGCAGTACATTCTTGACGAGGGACAGGCAAAAGGCGATCGAACTGGTACCGGTACACGATCTGTCTTCGGCTACCAGACCCGGTACAATTTACAAGAGGGTTTCCCGGTTCTGACTACCAAGAAATTACATTTAAAATCCATCATTTATGAGCTGCTTTGGATGCTCAATGGCGAGAGCAATATTGCCGATTTGAAGGATCACGCTGTCCATATTTGGGATAAATGGGCAGACGAAGATGGCGAGCTGGGTCCAGTATATGGTGTTCAATGGCGTTCATGGAAGACTGCTGACGGTCACTCAATTGATCAAATCTCCCAAATTATCGAGGCGATAAAAAGCAACCCAAACTCACGCAGGTTGATCGTCAGCGCCTGGAATGTGGGGGCTATAGAGGCCATGGCTCTCCCGCCTTGTCACCTGCTTTTCCAATTCTACGTTATTGATGGCAAGCTATCGTGTCAGCTTTACCAGAGGTCAGCGGATGTTTTTCTCGGAGTTCCATTCAACATCGCCTCCTATGCCCTCCTGACGATCATGGTCGCTCAAGTCTGCAACCTTGATGTTGGAGAATTCGTGCACACCTTTGGCGATCTT
>JAUWLJ010000332.1 GCA_030613705.1 Chloroflexota bacterium | reverse complement strand
CCCAAAGAGGTTCCTCCCCAACAATAACCATCCTCACCGGTTCCGAACTTCCCCCTGGATGGGCTGGCAAACCCCACACTCTGCCCCAAGGGTATCAAGCCTCGCGGGGGGAATGGTTGTGTTTTATCGATGCAGACACATTTGCCAGTCCAGAGCTGATCAGCTCCACGTACCAGGCCGCGATGAACCTTCAAGCGGACATGCTGACCATCCTGACCTATCAGGAGCTGGGCAGCTTTTGGGAGAAGGTGATCTTGCCGTTGGTCTTTACCGCCCTCTCAGTTGGCTTCCCTGCGGAATGGGTCAATGACCCTCACAAACCAGATGCCATTGCAAACGGGCAGTTCATCCTGATCCGGCGGTCCGTCTACGAGGCTGTGGGCGGGCATGAAGCTGTAAGAGATCAGATCGCTGAGGACAAAGCTATAGCAGTGCTGGTGAAAGGGGCTGGCTTCCGTTTGATCCTGGGCGACGGTCGAGCGCTGGCGCGTACCCGCATGTATACCTCCCTGCCCGAGATATGGGAAGGATGGGTGAAAAACATCTACCTGGGGATGCAAGACCGCATTTGGCTGCTGCTTCTGGGCGCGATAATTGGTTTAGTGGCAGCCCTGGCAATGCCGCTGTGGACCATGGTCAGTTTGGTCTGGGTGGCACTTGGTGGCGGATGGATCGCAGTACTGGTGGCAGCTGAATCCTTGATCCTATGGAGCTACCTGCTGTACAACCGCTACCAGATAAATCGGGCTCTGGACATATCTTTCTGGTATGCGGCGACGCTGCCTCTGGGAGCCCTGTTCTTCACCGCCATGATGCTCACTTCGGCATACAATGTTTTTTCCGGAAAGGGTGTCAGCTGGAGAGGGCGGAGGTACTCCTGACTCCTGGATCGTAATTTTTCAAAAATCAGTAAAGATGACCATCATTCAAGGATCATCCTAGATGGTGCTCTTGATTCTATTGAACTATTGCGAATTTACCAGGTTTATTGGATAATAGATTCTTACACATGAGTAGCAGCTATGACAGATAATCGAGACAATTCAATCCCGACCGAAGAAAGACTTGAATTCAGGGTAGCCCTACCCTTGTTCTTGATTGTCATGATTGATGCCTTTAGTGTGACAGTCATCCTCCCATTGCTTCCATATTATGCAACCGCATTTGGTATGGAAATCTACAGCCTTGGCATCTTGTTGGCGACCTCGCCAGTCCTTGAACTGCTCAGCTCGCCAATGTATCGCGTTGTTTCAAAGAAGTTGGGGCGCCGACCAGTGTTGATCGTCAGCCAGCTAGGGACATTTTTGGGTTTCTTATTACTGGGGGCAGCCAGCACTGTATGGATGTTGTTCCTGGCTCGTGTCATTGATGGCATCGCCAGCGGTAATAACAGCATCGGACGACGACTGGTGCGCGATTCATTAACTCCCGATACCCGCACACATGGTTTGGGGTTGGTTGAAGCCGCTTACAGCCTTGGGTTTCTGGCGGGACCATTGGTTGGGTTGATCACCCTGGCGCTTACTAACGATAATTATCGCATGATACCTTATATTGCAGCGCTTATCTCCCTGTTGGCTGTAGTTCTGAGCGTAATCCTGGCGCAGGAAACGCTGCCACCAGAGAGACGCAAATCCAGTGGGCTCAGCGCCAGGGAGAAGCTCAATGCAAAAACAGCACCGCTGAGAAACCCGATCGTCATATTCCTTCTTGGGATATTTCTTCTGGTACAGTTCAGCTATATCGGATTTATTGAATTCTACGGGTTATTGGTCCTCAGCCGATTGGGAATGAATGCCTTGACAACAGCAGCATTGTGGATATTCGGCGGGGTGCTGGTGATCATCGTCGATGGCGTGATAGTAGGCAAATTTAGCCGCCTATTTAACAATCGTTGGTTAGTGCTGGTAGGTTTAGGTATGCTCGCAACCGGGTTGATCTTCGCTGCAACGACACCAGAAGTACCCGTGCAATGGTATTCAAGATCTGAGATTATCGAAGAGTTATCCATGGATGATTCATTGCTTGGTGAATTAGCAGTGGGGACATATGTTCCGCTAAATTTACCTCCAGAGGGAACCGCAGGATGGTTGGGTTTCGGCTGGTTTCTGCTGGCATTAATCCTGATAATGATTGGAGGCAGTATGCTAATCCCGGCAATTAAAAGCATGCTCATCAGCGACCATACAGATTACGGTGTCAGCGGCGTATTGGCAATATCCAGCATTTTATATAAACTGGCGTTCATACTGGTACCCCTGGTATTGGGATTCGCAATTTGGCGGTTTGGATTTACCGCTCCGTTCCTGGTCGAAGGATTGATATTTGTTTTCTTACTAGTATTTGCGTTCAGGTGGTTGAAATCTGGAACCTGATTTGGAAAGACTTACAATAATCGACGACTACGGGCGGTCGGTTGGCAAAGTCATTATCGGCAGCACACCGGGCAGCACCTTGACCATAATCGGTGTAAAGCCCCATACTTCTCCATCCCCCTGGATTCCTTGCGGGGGATCACTTGCGATATGAATCTCACGTCCCTGCCAATGCTTGAGCGCATCCGGATTGGGTTCAACGCCGCGCATCTGATCGCTAATTGCGATCAGAGAACTGATGCTGTTGTCTCGCACCACAGTCACATCCAATAAGCCGTCGTTGACGCTGGTCAATGGTGAGGCGCTGATACCGGGCATTCCTAAGTTGCCGGCGTTGTCGATCAAACAGTTTTTGCCATCGGTTTCATGTACGACACCATCCACGGTGATCCGATAGTGAGCCATCGGGACAGGCGCGAGGGCCGTCAATCCGGCGATAGATTAAGCCAGGATGCCCCACCGATCTTTCAAATCCCGATCAGCCAGCTTGACTTTTTCTGCATCAAAGCCCATGCCCACGCGCAGCATAAAGCGCCTTTCGCCAGACTGTCCCATATCAAT
>JAUWLJ010000350.1 GCA_030613705.1 Chloroflexota bacterium | reverse complement strand
TCTTACCGCTTCCCCTCCTACCATCCTCAGCTGCCCTGGCGAGAGTTTCTTGAGGGCTGTGATTTCAACATGCCGCAAGTCTACTGGATGTTTTCCCACAATGCAGGTGAACAGCTCGCTCGCAGCGTGCGCGAATTCCAGTCATTGACCCCTCAGCGACCGATCATTCCTACCGGGGCAGCCTTCAAGGAACGCGGCTGGAAGCCCGAACCAGCTGAAGTCGTGGATTTCCTGGAGACCGCACAAAAGTTAAATCTGCCTGCAGCAAATTTATACAGCTGGGATTCTTGCCGGGCTTATCTACCTGATATCTGGAAAACAAGCTCGGATTATGGTTGGTTTCCACCTCCCACACCCGGGGATATTACAGAACAATATATTGAAGCGCTCAACACTCATGATCCGGATCAAGTTCTAAAATTATACAATTCCAATGCAGTTCACATTACAGCTGCTCGCACCGTTCAGGGTTACCGGTATATGCGCATCTGGTACGAGACGCTATTCTTCAGCCTATTACCCAATGCGCGATTTGTCCATACCGGTTTTTCCGGTACCGGAAATTCTCGACATCTGACCTGGACTGCAACTTCAGATATGGGCGCGGTTCACAACGGTAATGATACCTTTGGGCTCTATAAAGGTAAGATCACCTACCATTACTCGTTTTTCCCGATTACTATCGAAGAAACTGACTGATTTTATTTCTTCTTTGTCCTGGTCCGCGTACTCGCCTTGCGAGTGCTCGATTTGCCAGTGGTGCTCTTTGACCTCGGTTTGGAAGATGGTTTTTTCGCCACCAGTCTGGGGAATTCTCGCAGAGGGATCAAACCCGTTACTCTATCCCCGGCTTTCAGTTCTAAAACACTCTGACCGCGAGCAGTTCTTCCTTGTTGCGGAGCATCATCCAAACGCATGGATTTTGTCGCCATTTTGGCGAACTCGACTGTCACCCGCTGAGTACCTTTGCCAGATGTGACCCCTGCTACCTGTACATCTTCTGGCAATTTCCAGGCGATCACACCCTGTCCATATCGTTTCTGGCGGGGAAGCTGCTTCGGATTCAGGCGTTTTGCGGTCCCATCAGTTGCCACCAGAAGAATTTCCCCGCGTGGAGGGATCAAAGTTGCCCCAACCAGGTAGTCATCATCCTGCAGTTTAATGCCCATCACACCAGCCGCAGCTAAGCCCATCCCGCGCACCTCTTCTTCAGAGAAGCGGATCGCCATACCGTTAGCTGTGACCAATAACACCTCATCTTTACCGCTTGTCAGATGATACCAGCCAAGTTCATCACCTTCATTCACTTTCACCATGGTAAACCGCTGCGCGCTTGGCCCAGGGATTTCACTCAAGGGAGATTTCTTGACCATGCCCTGGTAGGTGGTGGTCAAGACATAGAAGTCGTTCTCTCTCTCATCCTTCGGAGGGAGGGTGAACGCAGCCACCAGTTCATGTTCGTTAGTCAGGGGAGTTATCTTGGGAAATGGAACACCCTCACTTGGTTTATCTGCAGTCTGCAGGACATGCATCGGGATCGCGGCAGCCTCCCCATTTCCAGCCACCAGGTACAGCGTGTCGCGGGTTTTCGCTTTCACCAGTATCTTGGCGATATCGCGCCCGCTTATGCGAGGTGGTTTTTCAACCTTTGTCCGCGATACCAGGCCCTTAGCAGACACCATCACCCATACAGACTCATCCGGCACAAGATCCCTGACCGTCAGCATTGCAGCCTTTGATTCTCCCTGCTCTAATTGCACCACTTGAGTCCGGCGTTGATCGCCAAAGGTCTCTTTAATCAAGTTCAGTTCCTCGCTTACCACCTGGCGCATTTTGCGCGGCGATCGCAGCAGTGCCTCCAATTTCTTGATATGCGCGTTGACCTCGCGGAATTCCTGGTCGATTTTCTTTCTCTCTAGCGCCGCCAGTCGTCTCAGCGGCATGTCCAATATCGCGGTTGCCTGGACTTCAGATAATTTGAAGCGCCTCATCAATCGTTTACGGGCGGTATCGACATCTGCTGCCCGGCGGATCAATGCGATCACATCGTCCAGATTCTGCAGAGCGATTCGTAAGCCTTTCAGGATATGAGCCCGGCGGCGAGCTCGTTCTAAATCGTATTCGCTTCGTTTCCTGACGATTGTCAAGCGGTGTTCTAAGTACACCCGCAGCGCTTGCTTCACTGACAGCATGCGCGGTTCCCCATCCACCAATGCCAGCATGATGAAGCTGAAGGTGTTCCGCATCTGGGTGCTCTTGTAGAGAGCCTTGAGAATCTCCTCCGGATCGACCGTTTTAGTCAGCTCGATGACGATGCGCATTCCCTGCCGGTCGGATTCATCCCTCAGATCAGCGATACCTTCCAACTTCTCCTCACGCACCAGGGTCGCAATACGCTCGATCAGCGTGGATTTGTTGGTCATATAGGGCAATTCAGTGACGATGATCCGGTTGCGCCCCCGGCTCATTTCTTCCAGATGCGCGCGGGCCTGGACAGTCACTTTACCTCGCCCAGTGCCATAGGCGCTGACCAGCGAATCACCATCGGCGTCCTGGATGATCA
>JAUWLJ010000337.1 GCA_030613705.1 Chloroflexota bacterium | reverse complement strand
CTTGCTGTTCATAGATGCCATGAGCATTCGAGGTCACCAGCATCCAGCGGCGCAGACCCTGAAGTTCAGGGAAATCAAGGATGCATTTCAGCAACCATTTTCCCAGCCCTTGCTCGCGATAATTCTGGGCAACAAACACATCCCCCACATACGCATAAGTGGCGTAATCGGATATGACCCGGGCAAAACCAATCTGCTTATCCTGGAGGTATATACCAAAACAAAGCGAGTTTTCGATAGATCGTTTGAATAGAATAAAGGGAATACCGCGCGACCAATATGCCTCATTGGCCAGGTAATTGTGTATCCAATGTAAATCTAACCGGGATGGATCCGTACTGATCAGGTAATCCTCCCGGTAGAACTCACGTGGTTCCAGGTTCATCGCCAATCCACTCCACGATTGTGGCTTCACCCTGACCCACTCCCACACACAGAGTCGCCAGACCGTAATATGGTCGCTTCTCTTCAGGTGCACGGCGACGCATTTCATGCAGCAAGGTGGTCAAGATGCGCGCTCCCGAACACCCCAGGGGGTGACCTAAGGCGATCGCCCCACCATTGACATTGGTGATTTCCTGCGCCAACCCCAATTCTCTCATCACCGCCAATGACTGCACTGCAAAGGCTTCGTTCAGTTCGATTAACCGAATATCCTCGAGAGACAATCCCGCCCGAGACAATGCCTTCCGGGTGGCGGGGACGGGGCCCATACCCATCGTGCGGGGGTTAACACCGGCAGCAGCGGAGGCGAGGATGCGCGCCATAGGTTTTAGATTTAACTCTTTGGCTTTACCCGAGCTGATTAACAACAGCGCAGCCGCGCCGTCATTCAAGCCGGACGAGTTGCCGGCAGTGACCGTGCCATTCTTGCGAAATGCGGGGCGCAAACGAGCCAGCGCTTCGAGGCTGGTATCGCGGCGCGGGCGCTCGTCAGTCGTCACCACAACCGGGTCCCCCTTGCGTTGGGGGACTGATACCGGCACGATCTCCGCTTCGAATACCCCAGAATCGATGGCTGCGATGGCGCGCTGGTTGCTCTGCAAGGCAAAAGCATCTTGGTCCTCACGCGAGACGGTGGTGATATCATAGATATTTTCGGCGGTTTCACCCATTGATTCTGTACGGTACATCTCAACCATTTTCGGATTGGGGTAGCGCCAGCCTAAAGTCGTATCCCAGGCAGTCTGGTTGCCGAAGCCAAATGCCTTTTCGGCTTTCGGCAAGGAATACGGCGCCCGCGACATCACTTCAACACCGCCAGCAATAAACACATCTCCTTCGCCGACTCGGATTGCACGAGCAGCCTGGTTGACTGCATTGAGACCTGAAGCACACAGCCGGTTGAAGGTCACCGCGGCAACTTCGACCGGGAATCCGGCCAGCAAGGTTGACATGCGGGCTACATTGCGGTTGTCCTCCCCAGCCTGATTGGCACAGCCCAGATAAACCTCCTCGACTATGGCGGGGTCAACACCAGTGCGTTCAATTATCGCTTCCAATACCAACGCGGCCAGGTCGTCAGGGCGCACAGCGGATAATGCACCCCCGAGGGCACCGATGGGAGTCCGAACAGCGTCGATAATCACAGCTTCAGGCATAAGACTTCTCCAGTTGGTTGGTGAAATTTTGATGGAATGATCTTCCATTGAACATTACGCCAGGTGTTGTTGCCAGTGGAATATTTGAGCACAGCTACCAGATTCTACCATCCAATCCATGATGTCCGACCCGTGAACTGCAGCACCAGGTTAGACGATTAGAGGAAAACAACTTAAGAGTTCAGACATATCGTATACTTGATGTTATCGATGGGATGAGAAAATAATTTAAAGTGTAAACCCTTTATTTCTGGAGAATTTTTAATGGGCGAAAACAAAAAAGCTGTAGATGTACTGAATAAAGATGACCTGATCGTGATCAGCGGAGCGGGTGGCTTTATCGGTGGTTCCCTAGCCAGGTATTTCCACGATCAAGGCTTCACACGCATCCGGGCCATCGATAAAAAACCATTAATGGAATGGTACCAGCGGGTCCCAGGTGTTGAGTCGCTCTCTTTGGACCTGAGTGAGCGCGACAACTGCCGCAGAGCGGCGGAAGGCGCGGTCGAGATTTACAACCTGGCGGCTGATATGGGCGGGATGGGTTTCATCGAGAAATACCGGGTGGAGTGTTTGCGCAGCATCCTGATCAATACGCATATGCTCGAGGCTGCATATCAGGCTGGAGCGGAGCGCTACCTCTTTTCCTCCTCAGCCTGCGCTTACAACATCGAGCTGCAGCAAGATCCAAACGTCAGAGCCTTGAAAGAATCAGATGCTTATCCCGCCTTCCCGGAGAGGGGCTACGGCTGGGAAAAACTGGTCTCGGAGATCTTCTGCCAGGAATATTGGGCGGAACGAGAATTGAAAACCTTTATCCCCCGCTTCCACAATGTATTTGGCCCGCACGGCACCTGGGATGGAGGGCGTGAAAAAGCCCCGGCGGCCCTCTGCCGCAAAGTGATCGCGGCCGTGGATTCCGGTGATTACCAGATAGAGATTTGGGGCGATGGCAGCCAAACGCGCAGTTTTATGTACATTGCGGACTGCCTCAACGGTATCGACCAAATCATGCATTGTGAGGAGCTGATCGCCACCCCTATCAACCTCGGTTCGAGTGAGCTGATCTCGATCAACGACCTGGTGAGCATGATCGAGCAGATCGCCGGTATTGAATTGGAACGCAGCTATAAGCTGGATGCCCCGCGCGGTGTCGCCGGTCGCAACAGCGATAACACCATGATCAAGCAG
>JAUWLJ010000051.1 GCA_030613705.1 Chloroflexota bacterium | reverse complement strand
AGAGATCAATATATTCATCCCGTAAGGTGTAGATTTCGGAAGGCTCAATTCCCACAATGGCTGCTACATTTTCACTATCCTGGGCAAGGATCGAATCAATCACTTTCTGGGCATGGTTTCGAGCAGACTTAACGAACCCTTTTGAGAGCATAGTCCGCCCAGAACCAATTACTGGAATAATTTCGACCCGGCAGCCTACAGCAGCCAACACCTCAAGTGCAGCCATACCGATCCAGGGTTGGTAATATTCAGTGAAGGGATCGGATAAAAAAAGAACTTTGTTTGTTTTGGATCCAATCTCCAGTTTAGGTATATTTGAATCTCTGCTCATTGAACTTAACGTTTTCTGCGCAATTTGGGGTAGGATTCGCTGATTCGACAATCCCAGCCAGCCCTCCCCTACTCCAATCTGACGAATATATTTGAGCAGGTAATTTGTCAATGGGTTGAACGCACCCCCGAGTTGGGCAATATTTCCCAGGTAAGCAAAGAGATAATCTCGAAACGGATGGCGATGTCCCCTTCCATATGAATAATATCGTTCAAGGAATTCATACTTCAATTTTGCCATATCAACCGCAGATGGGCATTCGGCTTTACAACCTTTACAGGCAAGACATAGATCGAATGCATCGAATACATCATCTTCGGTGATATTCCCACCGCTGTCCGGGCTGCTTGTAAATAAGGCCCGCAATAAATTCGCTCTACCTCTTGTGCTGTGCATTTCCTCCCTGGTTGCCTGGAAGGATGGACACATCACCCCATCTGATTTCCGGCAGACTCCAGCACCATTGCAGAGTTCGACTGCTCCAACCATCCCAGCTTGATTTGAGAAATCCAATACAGGCTGCCAGGTATGATCAGATTGCTGGATCCCGTAACGAAGATTTTTATCCATCGGATCGGGGTCAATGATTTTTCCCGGGTTTAAGATCCTATCCGGATCGGCAGCATTCTTTAACTCACGGAAAGCTTCCCCAATTCCGGGACCAAATACCTTATCCAACCATTCAGATCTTGCAATACCATCTCCATGTTCACCGCTTGGTACTCCTCCCAACCGGACAATTAGATCTACAGTTTCACTGGCAATTGCTCGCAGCATCGAAACACCATTGATCGATTTCAGATTGATCAGTGGGCGTATATGCAAACATCCAGCGGAAACATGAGCATAAAAATCCCCTTCAGTGTTGTGATCGGATAAGATCTTTTCCAATTCAGAAACAAATTCAGTTAATTTCGCAACCGGGATTGAGAGATCTTCAATAAACGGGATAGGCTTCGTATCACCAGGTATGGACATCAATAAACCCAGTCCTGCTTTGCGCACATCCCAAATTTGTTTTTGAAGCGCTGGATCGCCTGCAATCAATGATGGAATCGTGTAACGGTGTACTAATTCGGTTGATGAACCTCGCAATTGGTCCAGGTTATCGCCGGCAAACTCAACTGCGAGCAGATTTGGTAATTTCTCATCTACCTTAAATAATTCATCAAGAAAAGCGATTTGCCGAGCATAGGAAGGAATCGTTCGAGCAAGCCGGATCATATTTGCCGGAATCAATTCAATTGCCGAGGGCTGCATTTCTAAGATGCCCCTTACAGCATCACAAGCCGAGACGAGATCCGGGAAAGACAGCAACACCAGGCTGGTTGATTTTGGTTTGGGAACCAATCTTACGGTTGCCTGGCGGATAATCCCAAGCGTACCTTCTGAGCCTGCAATAATTGTTGCCAGATTCATCCGACCTTCTCTGACAGGAGGATATGGCAGCTCTTCCGATTCATTTTGAAGATTATAAGTTTCCCACTGAGGGGGTTGGGTCGGTGACCACGGAAGCAGATAATTCAGATTATATCCACTAGCTCGCCGCCATGTTTTTGGACATTCAGAGTGAATCGCGCTAGCAAATTTTTCTCTGATCGATAGGGCCGCAGAGTATATCTCGCCCTCCCGGGATGGAAAACCAGCCCGGCGTTGGACCTCCGTTAATTTTAATTCTTCAAAATTCGCAGTCGAGCCATCTGAGAGAACTAGTTCAATAGATTGCAGATTATCCGCACACATGCCGTAGCGGATCGAGTGAGCACCGGTCGCGTTATTCCCTATGGTACCCCCCATTGTTGCCCTTTCTGCTGATGCTGGGTCAGGCCCAAATTGCAATCCGAATTTGTCAGCGTATTGGTTGAGACGCGACAAAATCAATCCAGGTTCAACTGTGGCGGTTCTTCTATCCGGGTTGATATCAACCATCCGGTCGAGATGGCGAGAGCAGTCTATTATTAATCCAGCACCAATGGCTTGCCCCGCCAAACCTGAGCCGGAGCCACGCGGCAAGACAGGAATCTTGTATTCATCAGCCAACTGAACACAAGCAGAGACTTCATCTAGATCTCGCGGAAAAAAAACTCCCAACGGCTCAATCTGATAAATGGAAGCATCCGTACTGAATAGGACCCGCGTGACTTTATCGGTTCTAATTTCCCCCTTAACGGATCTTTGGAGCGAATTTATTAAATCAGGGAGTGGGCTTGACGATAGAGTTGACAATGCGATCCGTATATTCAAGCAATGCTAAATTGTATTTATTCTAAGAAAAGACTCAGACAATAATACACAAGTAATTATATGACAATCCATCGAACATTTATTGATGTCCTTCACATTGACCGAGGGATCAATTTGGGATAAACTTCCTCAATCTAAACAATTTTCAGGATATTCTGCGACAAAAATAGATTCATCCAATTCAGTGGTTAGAAAAATCCTACTAGAGGAGAAACGAGATTCAATGAGCATCAGCCAGCTCGCCAGATCGATTGTTGATTCACCTACTTTACGCCTCAACGAAGAAGCTCGCTTGCTTCGCGAGCGTGGATTGCCAGTAATCCACCTTGGGATCGGGGAACCCAAGAATAAAGCCCCGATCAACGCCATCCTCTCTGCTGCGAATAAACTCAATTCAGGCGATGTAAAGTATACACCGACTGACGGCACTCCAGCTTTAAAGAAAGCTATCATCAAATATACCGAGGACAACTACAATAGAATTGTGGCACCGGAAAACGTCATCGTTACCAACGGTGCAAAGCAATCCTTATTCAATGTGATCTATAGCCTTGTTGATCCACAAGATGAAGTAATCATCCTGGCACCTTATTGGGTCAGCTACCCAGAAATGGTAAAAATGGTTTATGGTGTGCCCATCATCGTTACCCCGAAGGATGGCACATTCTATCCCAGGATGGAGGACATTCTTGAAGCGGTAAGCTCCTACACGAAAGCGATCATCGTGAACAATCCTAACAATCCCTCTGGCATGGTATTTCCACCAGAATTTATCGGTGCCCTGGTAGAATTTTGTGAATCCAAAGGGATTTATCTGATTATGGATGATATCTATCACCGCCTCGTTTTTGATGGTACAGAAGCTGTCCCGGGTTATCAATTTACACAAAAAGATATCGAATCAACCAAAGTCATCGTCACCAATGGTGTATCTAAAATTTATGGGATGACCGGCTTCCGCATTGGCTGGGCGATCGCGAACCGCAGATTAGTAGAAGTAATGACAAACGTCCAGGCACAAATGACGTCCAACCCTGCGACCATCCTGCAATCTGCTGCCGAAGGAGCACTCAACGGCATACAAAGCTACGTGGAAAGTTTGAGGTTGACAATTGAGAACAATCGCAATGTGATCATGCAGGAGTTAAGATCGTTCAACGGCATCCGGGTACCTGAACCTCAGGGTGCTTTTTATTGTTTACCAGATTTCAGAGCTTACCAAGAAAATTCGGTTGAATTGGCTGATTTCTTGCTTAAAAAGACGCTGGTAGTCACAGTTCCTGGGAAGGAATTTGGGATTGAGGGACATCTGAGGTTGAGTTTCTCAGGTACTGTAAAGGATATCACTGAGGGCATCGCGAGAATGAAGTGGGCTCTAGATCCAGAATCACCGCGCGAGATTTATATTGGCGATCGCAAGATGATCAGGGATTGGTTATGAACAATTTACTTAATATCAAAACACCAGCTGAAGCTCAGGCTCAAGAATTGAAGAGTGAATTCGGACTCAAGAATCTCGGTATCACGAATTTGCGTGCAGATTACTGGAATCTTCCCGCTGAAGCGCTTTATGAGGAGATCGTTTTCCGGAATGAGGGCCAGATATCTCACCAGGGACCCATTGTTGTCAATACCGGAAAGCATACTGCCAGAGCTGCCAACGATAAATTTATTGTTCGTGAACCTGGATCTGCTGAGCATGTTTGGTGGGGAGAATATAACCGACCTTATGACGCTGATAAATTCGAAGTATTGTTCACTAGGCTACAAGGTTTTCTTCAAGGCAGAGATTTGTTCATTCAAGATTGTTTCGGAGGGGCTGACCCTAACTATACACTCCCACTAAGGATCATCACTGAATATGCCTGGCAAAGTTTATTTGCCCGCAACATGTTTATCCTCCCGGAAACTAATGAAGATTACCGCCGGCATGTGCCTCAATTCACAGTGATCTGTGTCCCTTCATTTCAATCTTACCCGTCAATAGATGGGTCGCCTTCTAATACCTTCATTGCATTAAACCTCGAACAAGGTCTGTGCATCATCGGGAATACAGCTTATGGTGGTGAGATAAAGAAATCGGTATTCACCGTGCTCAACTATTTACTCCCTCTCCAGAATGTGATGACCATGCATTGCTCTGCAAATGTCGGTGGTGATGGCGATGTGGCGTTATTCTTTGGACTTTCGGGAACTGGGAAGACAACATTATCGGCAGATCCCGAACGGAAATTAATCGGTGACGACGAACATGGGTGGAGTGATGACGGTGTATTTAATTTTGAAGCTGGCAGCTATGCGAAAATAATCCAGCTTTCATCTACTGCTGAACCGGAAATTTTCGCCTGTACCAGGAAATTTGGAACCATACTTGAAAACGTCGTTTATGATCCCGTGACCAGGTTGATTGACCTGGATGATGATTCGATCACAGAGAACACTCGCGCCTCCTATCCACTTGAATTTATCGATAACGCGGTCCCAGAAAAGAAAGCTGGTCATCCGAAGAATATCATTTTACTTACCTGCGATGCTTCAGGGGTGATGCCACCCATCGCCAGACTAACTCCGGATCAAGCGCTGTACTACTTCATTTCAGGATACACATCAAAAGTTGCCGGAACGGAGATCGGGTTAGGTCAGGAACCAGAAATCACCTTCAGTGCATGCTTTGGGGCGCCATTCATGGTGCACCATCCGAATTTCTATGCCGATCTGCTTAATAAGAAAATTACCCGTTACGGTGTAAATTGCTGGTTGCTTAATACCGGTTGGGTGGGTGGTCCTTACGGGATTGGCAAGAGGATCAGTATTAAATATACACGCGCAATGCTCACAGCCGCATTATCTGGAGCCCTTTCAGATGTGACTTACACCGAGGACCCTATCTTCGGTTTTGAAGTACCCAAACATTGTCCTGGGGTTCCAGACGATGTTTTAAATCCTGCGATCGCATGGCCGAGCGAAAGTGAATACAAAATTAAATATCGCGATTTAGCCTCCCGCTTCATTGATAACTTTCGTAAGTTTGAGGACCAGACTGATTTAACGATAAGGAATTCGGGACCGAAAATCTAATTACAGCGCCCAGGCAAGCATAATTCCAAGAACTGCAATAATCACCCCCAGGTGAAGGAAGATATTTGTTTCCACAACGGTTCCAGAGCCAGGAATAAATTGCAACACACCATTTAAGATCACCAATAAAATTCCGACAGCGGGAAGCAATCCCTTCCGATGGGCAAGGTATTCAGAAGCAGCATCTAAGAAATTGTTGAATAATCTCAGCATTAGATGATATTCCGGTTTATTTATTCTGGGCCATGTACGGGGAGTAGCGTGCCAACAAACGATTAGGAATCACACCGGTAATTTGAATGCCGTCATCCACATGCTCAACCATTTCCACATGGCCTTGTTCATGAAACAGAGATATCAATGCCCCTTCCTTGTATGGCAACCACAAGGATACATCGACAAACTTTTCAAATAATATCCCATTCACGGATTTCAACAGGTCATCAATCCCTTCTCCGGTCAGAGCTGAAATCGCCACTGAATTAGGGAAATACTCCAATGCCTTGCGGGCGCCATCTGCATCGTTGAGTAGATCGATCTTATTTAATGCGATCAGAACTGGAATGTGGTCCGCGTCGATATCTTCCAATGTTTGATAAACAGCCTTTGCTTGAGATTGAGCGTTCATATGAGTTACATCAACAACATGTAACAGTAGATCTGCCTCAGCAATCTCTTCTAAAGTTGCTCGGAAAGCGGCGACCAGGGTGGTTGGGAGTTTCTGAATAAATCCAACCGTATCAGTAAACAAAGCAATTTGACCTCCAGGGAAGTCTACCCTGCGGGTTGTAGGATCAAGGGTCGCACATAACTGATCTGCGACGTAAATATCCGCTCCTGAAAGGTGGTTCAACAAGGTCGATTTTCCAGCATTTGTATATCCTACGAGCGCCACAATCGGCAGGTTAGATCGTTTACGACGAGAACGGTACTGCTGCCGATGAGTGCGCACCTTTTCCAACTGATCTTTTAGATTGCCAATTCGGCGGCGAATATCCCGCCGGTCAACCTCCAGCTGCGTTTCACCCGGTCCCCGAAGCCCCACACCTCCGGTGCTTCCCGATCTGCCAGCACCTCCACCTGCTTGCCGGGCGAGGTGAGTCCAGGCCTTGGTCAAGCGGGGTAAGCGATACTCGTACTGTGCCAATTCAACCTGGAGCGCGCCTTCCCTGGTATTGGCGTGCAAGGCAAATATATCTAAAATCAATGCTGTTCGGTCAATGATTCGAATTCGATCACCAAGGATTTTCTCAAGCTCTCTCAAATGGCGACCCGAAAGTTCCTCATCAAAAACCACAATATCGGCCTGCACTTCTTCTACCAGAGCTTTGACCTCATCCACTTTCCCCAAACCAATGAAAGTTTTTGGATTCGGTGCTCTCAGCCGTTGCGTAATTCGTCCAACAACCTCTAATCCAGATGAATCAGCAAGGAGTGCTAATTCTTCCAAAGAATCATCGATTGAAAGTAAATCCTCATCCTTTTGTAAATCAACTCCAACCAGGAATGCGCGCTCTCGATGGATTGTGTTTTGTGGTATTTTCATAGTAATTAAATATCTCTATTCGGTTTATGAATGAATAGCGGCTCAAAGAGATTGGCCGTTGGTTGGTCTGGGGGTTCCTCTCTCAATGGGAGCAATATGTGAAAGGTCGACCCGGGAAGGGAAATCTCATCATATCCATCCGACTCAACCCATATCCTACCACCGTGAGCCTCGATGATCCCTTTGGCTATCGGGAGACCAAGTCCAGGACCACCACCTCTAAATTTTAGCTTTCCACTTGAGTGATAGGCCACCTCACTAATTGGTTCAAATTTATCAAAAATCTTCTTTTGATCGTGAGCATTGATTCCAATGCCATTATCTTTAATATTAATTTCAATGAAATCATGCAATCTTCTACCATCAATAATTATTTTACCTCCATCTGGCGTGTATTTTATTGCATTAGAAACCACATTCGAAATTGCTTGAAATAATCGTTCGCCATCGTAAAAATTTAAGATTTCGTCTCCACTGAACCGATGAACTTCAAATGAAAGCTGGCGAGATTGAAACGCTTGATAATATTCCGCTTTAATCCTGTTAAATATTTTATACAACCATGCTGGTTGGAAGCTCAGAGAGAGCATCTCGTTGTCGATTAGAGAAACATCGATCATATCATTGATTATCTCGCGCAAGCGTCGTGAACCACTATCCATGCCATTCAGAAGCAAGAAGATATGCTCATCAAATATTTTTTTCTGTTCGATAATCTCCCTAAGCATTGCTGAATAACCTTCCATCAAGGTCAGTGGAGTTTTGAGTTCATGGGCAGCGATGGAAATAAAATCAGATTTACTTTTATCCAGTTGTTCTAATGATAATTGTTCCCGACTAACCTCCTCGATGCGGGTATTGATATCTTTTTGATGAATATACCGACCAGCCTGAAAATAAATTGGGAGCATATCCCCAATCAATTCCTGTGATTGCTCGGCAGATAACTCACCTTTGGCAACATTGTATATCATAAATAGAATTTGATTTAATGCCTCCACTGGTGATGGTGCTTGCCCCAATTTTTCCTTTTTCAACCACTCATCCAAAATAGGATAAATCAAGGCAGGATCACGAGACTTGATACATTCCTGAAGGTTATCAAAGAATTCATGGAGATCGTTTTCGGAATACCAGGATTCAGAATTCCCTATTGATTGCTCTTCAAGGAAAATATCAATTGTCTTTTTCCGGACAAGTTTCAGCAGGTTTGCGGTTGACATGCATATAGTCTAAACCAGGTTAATTAGAAATTCTGCTTCTCCCCCTAACAATTCAGATAGTTTAGAATTCTTCAAGATCAGCCTGGCTTATGGAGAATAACCATATCTCTCGATCACCCAAGCGAGCAAAACCTCCCCCACAATTTTTAAACTAACTGCAGAGACCTTATCCACAGTATCAGCTACGGTATGCCAATATGGGTAATCAAAATCAATAATATCAACTGCCTGGATACCAGCTTGAACAAATGGTAAATGATCGTCAATTATTCGATACTTTGGTGCCGCAATAAATTGATTTTCATATCCTAAATCTGCTGCAATTTCCCATATTTCTTGGGATAGGTTTTGATCTGAATTTTTCTCAATGAAAATATTGAGGTCTGAATCACCGATCATATCGACGATCACAACCGCATCAGGTTCTCCTTCCAGCGCTTCGACAAATACGCGGGAACCGATGATCCATTCACCACCCGGCAAATTACCATTATCTTCTGCGTCGAAAAAAACTAGCCATACATTCGCCCCCAGATTTGTAGGGAGAATCCGCGCTAATTCTAATAAAACCGATACTCCTGAAGCACCATCGTTCGCACCGGGCACTGGCTGGGTTCGATTCTCAAACATTGGATCATGGTCGGCGAACATCCTTGAGTCATAATGTGCGCCGATAATTACCCATGGCAGATTTTGATCCATTTCCCTCGCTGCAACAATGTTATATATATCTTGACCATCGATAATGGCGGTTTGAACCTCAATATTCCACCCCGAATCTTTATTCTTCTGGATTATCCATTCTCTCACCTGTTCGTGAGCTTTACTACCAAGAACTCTTGGACCGAGGTTAACCTGATATTCGAGGTCATTGAGTGCTCTAACCCCATCAAATTTCAGGATTTCTGTTGTTGAGGCGCCACAGGCAGCTGCACTGAAGACGGCAGCAATAAGTAGTAACCATGGTGTTTTAATGAGGAATTTTAGCATTAGTATTATTAAAAGGAAATGGCTATGCGCAAATCGTGGTGAGCGAGCTGATTATATCGGCATATTCTCTTCCAGAGAGATATATCGCTGCAGATCTTGGATCGCTCTCTCAGAATAGGCCGCCGCACGTTGTCTCTTATTCATCTTCTTCTTCAAGGACAGGGATGGCAATATTCCAAAATTAGCTTTCATCGGTTGGTAATCTGCAGGGTCCGCATGTGTAATATAGTGGCAGAGGGCACCGATCATTGTTGTTTCAGGAAATGACGCAAGAGGTCT
>JAUWLJ010000054.1 GCA_030613705.1 Chloroflexota bacterium | reverse complement strand
CTGAACGCTTACTCAGCTGGTTGAGAAGCCGAGGATAAGCTTATCCAACCTCGCTGAGCTGCGTGTTTTTCCATCCCATGTATATCTTCTATTAGCACCATGGCACTGCCTGATTTTTTCCCCAGTTCAGCAAGGGCATGGATTTCGTCCCGGCGTTGTGGATCGCGCTTAACGCATCTGATGTAAGCCGCTAGGATTCGTTGAGGGTATAAATGGATGACCTGCGTATAGATCTCCGGGTCCTCCTCCCCACTGTCGCCGATCAAAATGAACTTAAGATCAGGCAAACTGTCCAGGATATAGCAGATCGAATCCAGCTTATATTTACGATTCTTAACTGTCAACATGGTTTGACGCTCAAAACCCCAGTCACGCAGGAAGATCGGTCCAACCGGAATATCATTGATCTGGAAGAATTCTCGAAAAAGATCATACATGTTCCAGGGGCTGCTTGACACATAGAACAGAGGATTACACCCTTCCCCATTACGGCCCTGTTGGAGAGCGTTGTAGAAATTGGCTACTCCTTTGAGAGGTAGCCGCGTACGGGCATTTTTGAGCAAGACAGTGTGCGCCATTTTCAGCCGGCTGGTCACACCGGTGTGGACCACTGTATCATCGATGTCACTGATCACGCCAAACTCAACCTGTGTTGAAACGATCAGCGCCTGGCCGATTGCACGGACTTTCTCACTGCCGGGAACTTTGGGTTCAAGCAGCTCTATTTCAATATTCTGCCAGCTTTGTTCGGATGCCAAGGGCTGATCGAAGCGGAAGGATACTTCAAAAAAGCCCTCCTCGTCCGCAGTGATTTCTTGCTCAATATGTTGAAACCGGGCGATAATCCGGGCATAGGGCACTTCATCGCTCTCAAATCTGCGGTACATATTGAGCAGATTATTCCAAACCCGATCCGTTTCCCTGGAGGGCTTAATGCCCGAGTCTTCGAGAACCCGACCTTTCAAATCTATAAATTCCGCCGATCCGAATCCCAGGTATGGGATAATCATCAGTGGTCTAGTGCCATTGACGTGCCGATACTTAATCCGATCAACAGCTTCTTCCACCGCATGGGCAAGGCGGGCAACTTCTCTCTGCCAATTCACTCTACTCGTAAACTCCTTTTGTGATGATCAGGATTATAACTGTTCACAGATTCGGTGGAATATACATTAATTGACCTATTATTTGATGATCAAGGGCACTTTTGCACCATCAGCGGCAATATTTTGGCAGATAAAGTTATAATTCTTGTTATAGAAATCGAAATTGGCATCAATTGAGTCCATACAATCCGAAAAGAGGGCCTCCTATGGCTGGATATGTTGAAAGTCTGTTAGGTGAACGGGAGAAGATCATTCTGATCGCCCACCAACACTGGTTCATATTAGTCAGGGCAATCGTATTTGAGATCGTCATTATCTTGATATTGATCGCTCTCACGATCACCGCCGGCGCTTATTTATCCGAATTTGCTCTGCTGATCGGTGCAGTAGGGACCATTTTGCTCTTGCTGCCTCTATCCACAATGATGAGAGATATCCTGGATTGGACGAATCGCCAGTTTATCGTCACCAACCGGCGAGTAGTCCAGATTTCGGGGATTCTCAATAAAAATGTCACCGACTCGTCATTGGTGAAAGTAACAGATGTAAAATTGGAGCAATCAGCATTTGGCCGTCTCTTCAACTATGGAGATATTGAGATCCTTACCGCAAGCGAATTTGGGGTTAATCTTTTCCGCCGCATTGAGGAACCCATTATTTTCAAGATTGCCATGCTGAATGCGAAAGAACGTCTGGAGGGTGGGGATGGTGCTGTCCAGCCAGCGGAGGACATCCTTGAGATACTCGCTAGTCTCGATCGTTTACGCGATCTGGGCATCCTATCAGAAGAGGAATTCAAAAAGAAAAAAGCGGAATTATTGGCCAGGTTATAATAAACTCTCAAAAATCCTGAGTTGAACAAGGGCCACCTGGGTATTTCCCCAATAAGACGAAATAATCCCGTTGCCAATCTTCCAGTCTGGTCCATATTGGAACATAATATAATAGCGGCACGTTATATAATAGAATTAATGCAAAAATCACCTAGGAGCACTTTCATTGACTTGAAAGGATGAACATTATGCGCATTCAACAATCACTGCTGGCACTCGCTTTGGTATTTGTTGGGATCAGTCTGGCTGCATGCAATTTGCCCGCCTCAACTGAAGCACCTCCATTAGACCAATCGGTGGCTAATACGGCGGCTGCCGAGACGATCCTTGCCCAATTGACTGAGGTTATGGAAACATTAACCCCAGCAGCAACAGAAGGCCCACTCCCAGAGCCAACCCAGACAGCCGTCATATCAGATATTACCGAGACTGCGCTGCCGACCACAGCACCGACTGCTGTCCCAACTGAGCCTGCCGCGACTGCGACATCTCCCCCGCCACCCACTCCAACCCTGGATGCCAGCGATCCAAAAGCCGGTTTAGGTGAATCTGCTTTTTATGACACCTTCACCAATGGAAATAACTGGCCGCTGTATACAGACAAGCATGTCTCCTTCGAGGTGAAAGATTCAAACTTGTTTATGACGGCTTTCAATCCCGATCATTACAACGGTTGGATTCTCACTTGGCCGGTGATCAGTGATTTCTACCTGGAGATGACTACTAAGACGAAACAATGCTCTAGCAAGGACCAATACGGGACGATGATTCGGGCTGTTAAAACGGATCAAGGGTATATCGGTTACCTGTACGGGATCTCTTGCGACGGACATTATTCACTGCGACGGTGGAATGGACAAAAATACGTACAGCTGGTCGACTGGACACCCAGCGAACACATCAATGCTGGATCGAATCAAACAAACCGCATTGGACTTATGGCCAACGGAAACCAGTTTTCCATGTATGCAAACGGTAAATTAATCGGGGAGTTTCAGGACGATACCCACCGGGAAGGCAGATTTGGTATTTTCATAGGGTCAGTCAACACGCCAGATGTGAAAGTCTTGGTGGGTGAGATTGCTTATTGGGATCTTCCATAGGGGACAATCCTTGGGATTTAAACTTAAATTTGTGCCAAATCAACTTAACCTGGAAGAAATATGCTCTTCCAGGTTTTCCTTATCCAGGTCCTCGCTAGCATGTCGATCGAGGTATTAATTAGAATTGATCACAATACGTATTTCAAGTAAACAACCTGGATTTATTTCTACCCATAATCCAAAGCGGTAATTACAATTCCCGATTTAGATTATCAGCAGCTAAAGAAATCACAGGGTGACCCTTTTCACAATTGAGATCAGGCATTATAGTTCCGGAGTAGCAAACACCTGCTAATACTTGGAGAAAATCACGATGAACTTCCGGCGTTTCGGACGCACTGATTGGAATGTCAGCGAGATCGGTTATGGCATGTGGGGGATGGGGGGCTGGACCGGTTCTGAAGACGATCAATCGTTGCGGTCCTTACAAAAGGCTGTCGATCTGGGCTGTAATTTTTTAGATACCGCCTGGGCTTACGGTGAAGGGCACAGCGAAAAACTGCTCAACCAAATCATCCACCAAAACCCAGAGAAAAAGCTGTACTCGGCCACAAAGATCCCCCCCAAGAATCAGAAGTGGCCCAGTCGAAGGAAATTTACCCTGGACGATTGCTATCCTCCCCAACATATCGAAGAATATGTCCACCGGAGTTTGAAGAATATCGGTGTCGATACAATCGACTTAATCCAATTCCATACCTGGGAAGACAGCTGGTTAGCTGACAACCGCTGGGCAAAAAAGATGGAAGAATTGCGCCGCGCAGGGAAAATCCAAGCAGTCGGTATCAGCATGAACCGTTGGGAGCCCTGGAATGGGGTTAAAGCAGTCCGCTCCGGTCTCATCGATGCGGTGCAGGTGATCTATAACATTTTCGATCAAAACCCAGAAGATGAACTTTTTCCGGCCTGCCAGGAAATGGATGTAGCTGTGATCGCCAGGGTGCCATTTGATGAAGGCACGCTCACTGTTAGCTTGACCTTGGAAAGCAAATGGCCCGAGGGGGATTGGCGTAATTCCTATTTTGTGCCCGAAAACCTCAAGTCTAGCGTAGAACATGCCGAACGCTTGAAGGCAGTTGTTCCCCCAGACATGGCTATGCCAGAAATGGCGCTGCGCTTTATCCTCAATAACCCTGTCGTCAGCACCATCATTCCAGGTATGCGCAAGATTGAGCATGTAGAAAGCAATATCGCCACCAGTGACGCTGGTCCCCTGCCAACATCACTGCATGCAACACTAAAAGGTCATGGCTGGGATCGCACCCCGACCGAATGGTCACAATAAGTCAGTACAATTCCATACACGAGGGTAAATCAAGCATCAGGTGACTTGATCAGCTTCGATCCACTCTGCGTGGCCTCGTGACGCCAGAACCATGATGTGGTCAATTGCCGGGCGAGAGAAACCCATTTGGCGCAACCAGTTATGCCAGCTGCCGGGCGGGATGCGCCCATCGGGTGAGCGGCTCTCCACCCGGTAGTTTTGTCGATAAACGGCATTCTTTGGAAAAAGTTTAAGCAACAACCGGCAAGCATTTCGAGGATCGGGACCGGTAAGCGTCGCCAAGCGATCCCGGATGGTCGCCAGAGTCCTTTCATCTCTGGCCTGCTGCCCAGGAGTTCGACCGGGGGAGGACATCCGCGCCAGAGTAAAATCGTACTCAACTGTCCAACCCACCAGGTACGAGATCACCTCCATATAATTGGTCGAGTCACCTATCCAACGGCGACCAAAAGTTGGGCGCAACCCACCACTGGGCCAGTAGTGAGGCTGGTTGATTTCGCGCTGCAGCAGGTGAGTGAGCTCATGAGCGATCATAGCTATGGTCGCAGGTGATTGGACCTGTCCCTCATCCCTGAAATCGGCATCGAGAATTATCAATCCTCGCCAGGGAGCAACGCCGCTTCCCCCGGTATCCGCAAACAAGACCCTCAAGCTGCGCTGGGCATAGATACGCGCCAGGTCAGCACCGACAGGTGAGACAGTTCGCCTTCCAAATCCGCGGGGTGAATCTGGTAAATCCTGGTCGACAAATCCTGAAAGCGCCTTGAAGCAGGGACTGATAGGACCATCATCAGGCCAACCAGGTATTTGTTTCCGAATGGAAAAGCCTTTACTTATCATCCTCCGTAAGTCCATATATTAAGTTTTTCCCTTCCAGATTTTATGAACGCACTCATTCCTGTTATTAACGACCTGTATCCTTTTTTCTGTCCCCAGCACCTGCTTAAATGGGACCCTGACATTATAATTGTAACTTACTCGCTTCGCTGCTAAAATATGCCATTGGTCGTCAATCAGACCGACCTTGAGTTGATAATTAAGAGTAATCATCCGGCACAGTGAATCATTAACAACCCAATGCACGCTAACAAAAGTTACCAGGTTCTACATCCTGCGCGAAATGAATTCTTTTCTGGCATAATAGCCGAGCTGCCGTTGATGGTCGGCGTGATTCCTTTTGGGATGATTTATGGTATCCTGGCGATCAGTGTGGGCGTGCCAGCCAATGCTGCCCAGGCGATGTCGGCGATCATTTTCGCGGGCTCATCGCAATTTGTTTCTGCGCAGCTGTTTGGTTTGAGCGTGCCAGCGATCATTAATCTGTTCACAGTTGGGGTGATCAATTTGCGCCACGCCCTCTACAGTGCTTCGATCGCACCCTATCTCCAGAAACTGCCAACCCGCTGGAAGTGGGTCCTGGCATACCTATTAACCGATGAGGCTTACGCGGTCTCGATCATCCATTATCAGCAGGAGGGGGATGATCGCATTAAACACTGGTTCTTCCTGGGCTCTGGGTTGACATTATGGACGACCTGGCAGCTCAGCACTGCAGCAGGGATATACCTGGGGGCCTCCGTTCCAGCGAGCTGGTCGCTTGATTTCACCTTGGCGCTCACATTCATCGCGCTGGTCGTTCCAGCAATCAAAGATCGCGCCAGCCTGGGAGCGGCGCTAGCGGCAGGTTTAGTCGCCGTGGCCCTTTTCAACCTGCCGTTGAAATCAGGTTTGCTGGCCGCCTCCTTGATCGGTATTCTGGTGGGGTTGCTGCTCGAAGGGAAATCATGATTATCTGGTTGACGATTATTGCGGCTGGCATTTTGACCTATGCCACCAGGCTTTCCTTTATATTGTTCTACGGTCAGATCCGAATGCCCAGCCTGATGGAACGTGCGCTGCGCTTTGTGCCTCCGGTTGTGCTGACCGCGATCTTCTTCCCGGAGCTGCTTCTCAATGACGGAAATCTGTTTCTTTCATTTGGAAACGCGCGCCTCCTGGCTGGGATGCTGGCTATTGTGGTTGCCTGGCGCACGAAGAATGTGGTCTATACTATAGTGATCGGCATGCTTGCTTTGTGGATATTACAATTTTTTTTCAGTTAGCCCAATCCCCACCAGTTAATTAGTCAAGTGGTGAATAACTCGATGAATAAATATGCTACTCCAGCGACACCCTTGCCTGAACCGCTGAGCGGATCCGTGAGCGGCTCATTTGCCCATTACACAATCACACAGCGTTTTCCTAAAATCGTGCACCAAACACTGGCAGACAATGATTTTCCACCTCAGGTTAGGCAGAATCTAGAAACATTAATTGAGGAAATCCCTTCTGCCCCCCTGAGGGAAATAGACGATCCCGCAGCACCTGATTTTCATCAATGGCAGCGCTATCTCACCCCCTACCTGGAGAATAATTGGCTGCAAGTCCCATGGTTTCTCGTCGAAATGTATTTTTACCGGCGGATACTCGCCGCAATTGGATTTCACCAATCCGGCTATCTGGGTGGATATGACCCTTTCCTCAAGCAGAAGCAGCGAGTCCTGGAATCCGCCAGCGACTCAAATGATAAGCTCGGCAGGCAGCTGGCGCAGGCTCTTGTTGCCTGGCAGGCAAGCTCTGGAGATCAGCGCGCCGATCTCCAGCAGCTGCTGGTGCTCAATGTGTGGGGCAAGCAGGCTGATCTGAGCATGTGGTTAGCGGATGAAAATCGACCCGATCATCAGGACACGAATGACCAGCGAACCCATCTATTGGTGGATGATTCTGACCTGGTCTTCGATTATCTCACCACCTCTCAGGATCGACCTGCAAGGGTTGATTTTATCCTCGACAACTATGGACCGGAACTGGTCCATGATATCGGTTTAGCGGATTATCTCCTGAGCACGCAAATGGTTTCCAGGATTCGATTTCATGCCAAGCCCACTCCGCACTATGTCTCTGATGCCATGATTACAGATGTCCATTCGACACTCGCATACCTGGCAGGCAGCCAGGAGAAGTCCGTCAGAGAGTTAGCAAAAAGGGTGAAGGAACACCTTCAGATGGGACGCCTCGATTTGAAAGAGGATTACTTCTGGACATCACCGTGTTATTTTTGGGAGATGCCCAAACATCTCCACCAGGAACTAAGTCAATCTGATTTGGTGATCTCCAAAGGCGATGCGAACTACCGTCGCCTTGCTGGGGACCTGAACTGGCCCACCACCACGCCTTTCAAAGAGGTTGTGCGCTACTTTCCCACTGCCCTTTTAGCGCTGCGAGTGCTCAAAGCTGAGCTTGCCTTGGGATTATCCCCACAACAGGTGCAAGAGCTGGATAATCAGGAAACTGATTGGAAATTTAATGGCAATTGGGCAGTGATCCAGTTCAATGAATCGTAGAGCCAGCCTGCATTGCTCAGGTACATTATTCCTGCTGAGCAGCCGATCTGTTTGGCATTTCCCCTTTGTAATTACGATAGATTGATCGGAAGAGAGTCAATATTCCCAGATACTTTTCGCGATCAGTGAAATCTGGATCGGTTGGAGCATCATAAGCTGCCCATCGCTGGGATGCTTCGGTAATATCGAATAGACCCATCCCTGCTCCAGCCATGAGCGCTGCACCCAGCGCGGATTGTTCTTCGACACGCAACTTCGCCACCGGTAACCCAAACACATCTGCTACCATCTGCTGCCAAAGTCGACTGCGGGCGCCTCCTCCAGCCAGTATTATTCGTTCGGGTTGAATGCCTGCCTCAACCAGGACCAGGTAGGCTTCATACAGGGAGAATGTCACACCTTCCATGACCGACCTGATCAAATCCGCTCGCTTGTGCCGTATGGTCAACCCGACAAACATTCCTCGCGCATGGGGATCCATGAGAGGCGAGCGCTCACCAAGCAGATAAGGCCAAAAAATCAAGCCGTTTGCACCAATAGGGACCCGCTCTGCCAAGGCCGTCATGCGCTGATAAGCCTTTTCCCCTTCCATTGTGAAGACATTATCGCGCAGCCAGCGCAATGATTGGCCTGCCGATAAGGTGGCGCTCATCAGGTACCAACCTGCCTGGCATGAGTTGGGCTCCAACGCGCTGCAGAAGGTGTGCATGCGTCCGCGTTTATCCACCGTAAATTCTGAAGCAGGCAGGACCAGTTGGCCGCCAGTGCTGATGGTGAGCAGTAAATTCTTGGGACTTGTGATCCCCGCACCTAACAAACTGCTGGCTGTGTCTGCAGCACCGGTGATGACGGAAATACCACTTGGCAATCCCATCTCAGCAGCTGCTTCAGGCTGAAGCCAGCCTGCCACACTTAGCGATGGTTGGATGGGCGGCAGGATGCGTGGTTCAATCTGCAGCTCATTTAGGAGCAGCTGCGACCACTCGCGATTCTGTCCATCCAACAACAGAGTTCCCGCACAGTCGCTGGTTTCACTGGCGATTACACCCGTCATCCGCCAGCGCAGG
This sequence comes from Chloroflexota bacterium, assembly GCA_030613705.1. Taxonomy (GTDB): domain Bacteria; phylum Chloroflexota; class Anaerolineae; order Anaerolineales; family UBA4823; genus PFL25. The sequence continues at coordinate 608 of JAUWLJ010000054.1, read as the reverse complement.
TAATCCTTCGGCAGCAGCACCCGGTGAACCTGATCCCATATTTCGCTTTCTTCCTGTTGGAACCAGCGGATGGTCGCCGCCTGGAAACCGGTCGCCAGGGAGCTGCCAGTTACTTCGATCAGACGCACCCTGCCGACCAGCTGCGTTAATTCTTCAACTTGCCAGGAGCTGCGCTGGTCAGGCCAGATAACCGCCGGATGCAGGAGGCGATTCCCCTGGTCTAATAGAACAGTTCCGTGCATCTGCCCGCTAATCCCGATCCCCGCGATGGCTTTCTTTGCTTATAATCCGATCAGGGATTGGCGGACAGCTTTTACGGTTGCACTCCACCAGGATTGTGGGTCCTGTTCTACCCAACCTGGTTTAGGGGTGAGAAGGGGATAATCCCCGCTTCCCCGGCCCAAGACATCACCGCGCTCATCGACCAGGACTACTTTTACGCTCGAAGTGCCTAGATCGATCCCCAGGAGATTTGACATTGAACTCCTTTAAAGAAATTGGCTCTCCAGTGAAAGCCCTGAATGGTTTTATGTCATCAATTGTACGCTAATCGAGCACCTTATCATGTTCGAATGCCAAACTAAGGACAAGGGACGTTATAATTGAAG
>JAUWLJ010000158.1 GCA_030613705.1 Chloroflexota bacterium | reverse complement strand
TTGGTTGGAGAGGCAAAACGTGGCATGTGTTACACCTAAGCCGTTCTGTTCCCTCACCGAAACCCATTATGGCGTCACCCGCCGCCAGAAGGTGGAATACCAGGACGCGCTGATCGCTGAATTCGCTCACCACTTCGGGCGGCCTTCATTTAATATACAGGTTGATCCCCACACGCGCTTGATCACTGCAGTAGAAGTTCGTCGTGATGCGACATGTGGATGCGCCTCTTATGCTGCTGAACGGCTGGTGGGCGTTTCAGCAGATGAGGCTGAACAGGAGGGGGGCATGCTCCACCACCACTACCCCTGCCTGGCCAGCATGGGCATCGACAGCGATTTCAGCGACACCCTCATGCACGTCTCAGGCAACATCATGCGGGATGAAATCGGGGACCAGGTCAAGCCTTTCAAGCGTCAGGATTACATCGCCCCAGGAACACGCAGCGAGACATCGGACGAAGAGAATCTAGATAATTAGAACCTATGGAATTTGGGGGAAAATGAATGGTTGACTACTTGCTCGGAAAGTAACGCTAGGTCGTGCTGGCGGCAGATTGCCAGGGTGTGGTTGCATGTTTGGATTTTCAACCATTGTTAAATCTATATTTTCCCCTTCTCTTCCCACAAGCTCACCAGCTCCCGGTTCCAGGGGACATTCTCCAGGAAGGATTGCCGCATTGCCTCATCTTTAATCTTGGCCGCCCTTACTTGCAGCTCAGCATACCCCCTCTTAAGCACTTCCCTCGCATGTGGGTCCCCGGCTGCTGCCAAAACCTGGTAGGAGATCAGGTAACTTTCTGTTGGGCCAACACCATACCCAAGACCTTTACCCCCCTCTAGGTAGGTAAGAATCGTCTCTACATAACCTAATGCTCCCTCCACATCGCTTTGAGCCAGCGCCAATCGCGCCAGCCCATTTCTAGCTCTTACTGCGCCCCAGTCCTCACCAATCTCTTCAAACAGGTCTATTGCCTGCAGATAAAACTTGGCAGCTTTGTCCCACTGTTCAAGATCAGAATAGACTATCCCCAGGCGGTTTAACACCATCCCATGCCTTTCGTCACTGCCTATCGCCTGTGATATGTAAAGGGATTGCTCAGTGTAGTCCAGAGCAGCTGGGTAATCCTTCAAATCGGTTGCCACACTCCCGAGGTTGCCAAGAGCACTTTGTTCCTTTTGCCTGCTGCCGAGTTCACGTGCAAGCAATAAAGATTTTTCGAAACACCTCTCTGCAGTCAAGTAATCCCCTAAGTGGCTTGCAACAACACCCAGATGATTGATCGCCTCCACCTCTGCAGATCGATCGCCGGTATGGCAGGCGATAGATAGCGCTTGCTGGCTGTAATCCTGCCAGGCCTGGAGATCGTACAAGCCAGCAGACATTGCTCCAAGAGCAATATATGTAATCCCTACCATTCGCTGATCTTCAATAGCTTGGAAGCCAGCCAATGCCTGATCGAGATGCTCTCGAGCGTTATCAGATTGATCCTGCCAGACCAAAGTTCTGCCCCAGCTGAGCTGCCCTCTGGCAGTAAACTGTAAATTTCCCGCTGCATCAGACAAAGCCACAACCTGTTCTGCCATTGCTGCGGCTGCATGATAATCACCGATCCACCAGAAATAAATCGACCACCTCACCCCCACTTCCATCTGTTTTTCTGGGGTCTCAAGTTTTTCCGCCAGGAGTTCAAGTGCCTCCAAATCATGGCGCTGACCTTCCCTGTTTGCCTGCAGATTCAGTACCTCTTCCCGCGCCAGCAGCAGCCCGAAGCGAGTCTCCAGGTCTTCCTCTGGTACAAGTGCCAACGCCCGGCTGAAGTAATCAATCGCTGCGTCGTTGGCATATTTCCCTGCTGCTTCATCTCCAGCCCAGCGTAAATGACGTAGGGCTTCCTCTTTTTCCCCTGCCAGCTCCAGATGGTCAGCGATCAAACCGATTACCTCTCCTCTCCGGTCACCGCGCTGCTCCATCAGCCACTCAGCCGCCAGTGCGTGGTAGGCGCGCCGCAGCTTCTTCAACACGCTCTCATAGGTCACCTCCCGCAATATGGCGTGCTTGAAGATGTACTCCTGCGCGTCCAGGAAGGCGGACAGCTCCCGGCGGTAGATCATTTCCCTGCCCCGCAGATTGCCTAAACCTTGCTGGATATCTACCTTTTCCAATCCACCGTTCCCCTGGTGGTTGAGGTACCACACCGCCTGGTCCCAAAACACGCGTCCCACCACGGATGCTTGCTGGATCAGGGTCCGCTCCTCCTTCGGAAGGCGCTCTAGACGGGCTTGCAGCACACCGGTCAGGGTGGACGGCACATCCAACTCGTCCAGCCGCTGCTCGTCCACTCGCCAATGCGGTTCACTTTTGGCGATCACCTCGGCTTCGACCAGCACCTTGACCAGTTCCTCCACATAGAAAGGGTTGCCTTCGGCATTGGTGATGATCAAGTCACTAAGTGCATCTGGGATTTCGGGGATTTTCTGCAATACTTCGGTCACCAGCTGGCGGTTAACGCGTTTGGAGAGCGGTTTGAGGTTCACCCGGCGGTGGAAATCTCGCCCTTCGAACCAGTAGGGCCGGCGATCGTACAGTCCTGGACGGGCGGCTCCGACGATCAGGATGGGTGTCTTTCGCAGCCTTAATCCCAATTGGCTGAGCGCATCCAGTGAGCTGCCATCCGCCCAGTGCAGGTCTTCCAGCAGCACCAGGACTGGCATCCTTCGGGCGACCACCTTGAAGTAATTTTCCAGGTAGACCAGAGAACGGTCCCGCATCTGCTGGGGATCTTCCAGGATCGGTTTTACATGTGGGCTGTAGGCGAAATCATATCCCAGCAGCTGCCCCAGGATATGAGCATGCATTTCTGCATCCTTACTTTTATCATTGGCTAGATCCATTTGGGAATCATCCCATGCCTCAGTAAATCCCGATACCCATTTCTCCTGCACCACCTCCAGCGAGTCGTCGTCCTGGATGTTGAAGCGGAAGGCGAAAAGACTGCGCAGCAGGTCAAATGGCAGGCGTCTGGATTCGAGGTGCGCCCGACCGCGGTAAAGGCGCACATCATCGGGCTGCAGATCGACCCAATTCTCGAACTCGTACAGCAGCCGCGATTTACCTAAACCGGCCTCACCGACCACCGTGACGATCTGCCGTTCGCTTTCTTCGATCATCGTGTAATAGGCGTCTTTCAGCGTATCGAGCTCCGCCTTCCGGCCGATCATGCGCGTCTCGACCCCCTCCACGACGCGCATGCTCCGGTAGAAAGCACGCGGCTTGGCCCTCAGCACCTGGTAGACGCGCACCGGCTCGCTGAAGCCTTTAGCCTGGATTGGGTCCAAGGGTTCGAAATCGAAGATACCCCGCACGTGTTTGTAGGTTTCGTAGGAAATGAGCACCGTCCCGGGCTCAGCGGCACTCTCTAGCCGGGCGGCCAGGTTGACCGGCGGTCCCTTGATGGTGTCCTCGCCTTCGGTCTCGCCCCCGGCAAACACCTGTCCGGTGGTTATGCCCACCCGCACCTGGAAACCGGATAAGCTGTGTTCATGTTCCAATTCAGCTGCGATATCCTCTGCCTCGGCTTGAATGGCCAGCCCGGCCCGGATGGCCTGCTCTGGGTCGTTCTCCCGGGCAACTGGTAAACCAAATACCGCCTTGAAGCCATCCCCCTGGTAGCGCGCCACGTGTCCCCCGAAATCGGTGACTTTCTCCGCCAATCGGGCGATCAGCGGGTCGACCACTGCCATCTGGTCTTCCGGGTCCAGGTCACGGGTCAGGGCGGTGTGTCCAGCGATGTCCAAGAACAGGATGGTGGCCAGCTTGCGCTGCTGCTCAGGCGGGGAGTCCAGGGCGGCCAGTTTCTCTTTCAACGTGGCGATGGAGGCCTCGATGATCGCATCGTCTACCTGTCCGCGCAGGCTCTCCTGTGCGGCGATAGCCTGTTGGATTTGTTCGCGTTCTCTATTTGTATCAGGAGGAATCATGAATTAATCCCTGTATTCCTGGCATCCATCAGTTAGTTTGCTGGCAATGATGTTGTAATCCTGATTTATTGGGGCTGGAATATCGATATTATATCAAGGACTGTTCCTCGTATGAGACCTTCCTGGGAATGCGAATAGAAATCCAAGGAAGCTGGATTTATTACTTCAACAACATTCATTCAAAGTTAACTGAAAAACGCCCGCTAGTTTGAGCGAGCGTTATGAGAAAATTTTTCTAATTGGCTTTTTACGGGTTGGCTGTCACGCCCAGCGCTTGTAATAACCCGGGAAAGCCTGCCTCTGGTCCAGTATCAGTATTGTGCGTTCTTGAAACCTTGTCGCCATCGAAACTGATTTTGCTTGTGCTGGAGGGGAATTTTACCGCCTCACCGCTGGCGGGAATGACACCCATTCCCATGGCGGACAGGTCGAAGTCCTTCTTGAATGTTCCGGTAAAGTGACTGGTTAGCATAACGCTGTCACTTTCCTCGTGGATTTCTTCGATCACAACTTTGATGTCCGGAAAGGAGTTCTTAAACATCTGACCCATACCGATCCATCCAGCCTTATCAAAGGGAGGACCGCTAACCGAGTCGGTTCCCTGGAAATCGTCGGAGAGATATTTGTTTGACTCTTCAAGGTCATCAAAACTGTAGGTTACCTTGGCCATGTCTATCTTGTTCATAATCGGTTACACTCCTTTGGATATTAGATTGGGTGGATTAATAGATTCACTGATTCTTACGTATAAAGGATGTCAAATTGGGAAATCAAAAGTGAACCAACAAAGTCCGGTATATTATCCGCACAGAAAACAGATAAACCCGACCTTATTAGTAACAATTATACTCTCACATGATCATCTGTTCATGAGAATAGGATAAGTAATTAGAGGTAGATTAGTCACTTGAAGTGTTGATAGTGGGAAATTATCATTCCAATGAGATAGATTCCATCAGTTAATACATTCAGATCTTTATTGGATAGGGTAAAATCTCTCTGCGACCAACAATTTTGCAGTATGAGAGAAGAAAAATTGTCGGTGAAATAAATTCAAAGAGGAACATAATGATGACAGAGATATACGATCAAATAAAGAAGCAAGTTGTCAGAGGGTTAAACGTTCGGGTTGCAGACCTTAGAAAAATTTCTCAACCAGATTCCACCGTGAATCGATCATCCCTACAAATAGGAGATCTGATCGAGTTCACATTATTTGCCCGTAATGACAATCCATTTGACTTAAGCAACCTGAAGTTTCATATTCACCAAATGGCAGCTGTCAGGTTAGAAGAAAACCCGGTGAAAGCTCAAATTCAAGATCTAACTGTAGATGAAGAGAAACCAATCGTTACATCGAAGGGGACCGTTGTTAGCAACCCCAATGATGTGAGTTCACCATGGACCCAATTAGATTCTTTATGCCGGGTAAAGATTACCGGGACAATCCTTCTTAAACCAATTCAGTTTGAAGACATCGAGGTGGAGACCATAGACGTTATGGATAGTTAGGGAAGGTACCCATCCCGCCAATAATTCCCCCTGCCTGTTCCCCATAAGATCTGCGCCCCAGCAGTCCCAGGCAGATCATACGCCACAAACCCAGAGTGAGCTGTATTGAGCACCAGCTCCAGGTCCGCATCGCCATCGATATCCGCCAGCGTTGGTGCGGCCAATGCGCCGTTCCAATCCCCCGAGAAAGCCGCTGGCAGGTCGATCTCA
>JAUWLJ010000005.1 GCA_030613705.1 Chloroflexota bacterium | reverse complement strand
GTCAGGAATGCGAACAAACCTCCGGCGTGAAACAAAGGTGTGTAAACAGGAGAGATATCATTTTCTGTCACGCCCCAACTGGTGATTGTATTGATGCTGTTGAATAAGATCTGACGATGTGGGAGCACAGCACCTTTTGGATGACCGGTTGTTCCAGAGGTGTACAAAATGCAGTAGGGTGTTTCTAGATCCATGGGAGGGCGTTCTGGTTCTCGATCTGAAGATAGTTCAATTTCTTCTTCATATACCAATGCATCCTTAATATCAGCACCCCGAAGAGCGATCAAATGGTTTATGTTTATCTCTGATCGCATTTCGGCGAGTGCTGTTGTGAATTCAGGTTCGCAAATTAAAACACTTGGCTCCAGATCATTCACCATATATGCCAGCTCTGTAGCGGTAAGCCGCCAGTTGAATGGCGCGAAGATAGCTCCAATCTTGGGTAAGCCAAAAAAAAGATCAATATAAGCCACGCCGTTCTTGGCAAGTATGGAAACCCGATCACCTTTACCCACACCTAATTTATTGTGCATAAAATTCGCCAATCGATTAGCGCGTGCATTTAAATCATCAAAAGTTAAACGTTGACCGGTTTCAAGCTCGATCAACGCTATTCGATTGGGAGTTAATTCTGCCCTTTTAGTTAAAAGGTCAGCAGCATGCATACGGTGCCCTCCATGCGGCCGTATTCCGTGTTACGTGATGACTCACGCAACACACATCCAGCTTAAACCCCTTATACGCCCCTTATTTATTTATTCTAGCATGTGTCGGTTACCTGGCGGTTACAAGAAAATCACCAGGAAGTTGTGTGCATTATTTAGCTTGCTTTGCCAGGAAATCCAAGATGATCGTGTTAAATTCCTCAACACGCTCCCAGCATGTTGCATGACCAGCTCCCCTTATTAGATGCATCTCAGCGTGAGGAATGCCTTCTTTAAGGATATCGGCGTACTCAGGACCTTTGAGCAGATCCAATTCACCAACCACGATGCATGTTGGTGTTTTGATCTCACTCAGACGGTCTGTGAAGTTTAAACTTTGGAAACATTCAATCAATCGGATAACCGCAGGGAAATCTAATTGTGCGTAGCGTTTCTTGGCCTCTTCAAAGACCTGGGGATTCTCTCGAATAAAAGTGGGCGAGAAATTTAAAGGGATGGTTGCATTAAAAAAAGCGAGCGGATCACCAAGACTCAAGGCATCTATCCAGCTCTCAGTGATTATCCGTAGCTCTGCATTCACTTCACTTACAGTATCGATCAGAATTAGGCTGTTTACTCGCTGCGGGTATTTCAATACAAACGCCTGCGCAACCTCACCTCCATACGAAATTCCAGCGATATGTGCCCGCTCAATATCCAGTGCGCTCAATAGAGCAGCCAGATCATCTGCATGCATTTCCATACTGTATGATTCTTGTGGGTGATCAGATTGTCCCTGACCGCGACAGTCATACTGTAAAACCTTATAATGCTTCGATAGGGTAGCTGTTTGGAAGATCCAACTGGTAGCTGCATTCATAATCACGCCGTTGTTCAGCACCAGTACCGGCGCTTTTTCTGGTCCATGAAGCTCGTAATATAAATTTAGATTATTTACTTCGATTTTCGGCATGGAAACCTCGCGGGTAATATCTGAAATTAGAAATCCTGATCAGGGATGGCTTTATTGCTCCAAATCTTCCACATAGACTAATGCTTCACCCTCACAAACCACGTCTCCAAGAGGATTTGTGCAATATGTGCGCAGGTTGACCAGATCCTTCTCAGGTCGCAACCTGATGATCTCCGCTGGTTATCCTCCAGGCAGCATTAATCTACCGTCTGGAAAGCCAGAAAAGCCTGGTTGTCATCTCCGACCTGGCGCTCAAGAAATTCAACTTCGAGCTTACATCCGATCTTGATATTTTCAGGATGATCGACATCCACGCCCAGGATTTGGGCGCTGATCGATACCCCATCTTTGAGTTTTACGATGCCTGAGCAGTACGGGTTGTCCCGACCGTATCCAGCCTCGATCATCGCGGTTGGCGCGATGTGAATTGTTGTGAAAGCAGTTAATTCACCTTCACCCGACAGCTCTTCCCAGATCAAATCTTCTCCAAAGCAATGATTGCACATCGGTCTGGGAGGTAAGAATAACGTGCCGCAGGATTGGCAGCGGACACCCATCAATTTCTTTTGCTTGAGGTACTCTTGAAATGAAGCACTGGTGAAATCCTTGTTATTCATCATTTATCTCCGCTCAAAGATGTGCACAGCACAAGTCTGCCCTGTGCCGCCTACATTGTGGGTCAACCCGAGGTTTACATCGTGTGCCGCTTGTCGCTCTCCCGCGCTGCCATGCGCTTGTTTCCAGATTTCCACTACCTGTCCGGCGCCAGACGCTCCCACTGGGTGTCCTTTGGATTTTAATCCACCTGAGGTATTAATCGGTTTTGGACCATTTCGCCTGGTCAGTCCCTCTTCCGCAGCTTCATAACCTTTTCCAGGAGGAAAGAAACCCAGGTCCTCTGTCGCGATCACCTCCGCAATTGTGAAACAATCATGCACCTCAGCGGCTTTAATATCTTCAGGCTTCAAACCCGCCATCTCGTACGCTTGCTCGCCTGCTAATTTCGCTGCTCTCAGCGTTGTCAGATCTTGGCGATCGTGAAGAGCCACGTCGCTGGCCTGACCTGTGCCGATCACAAACAGGGGATCAGCCGAAAAAGATTTTGCTATGTCTTCACTTACTAAAAGCAATGCTGCCGCACCATCGGAGATCGGTGAACAATCGAAAAGACGCATCGGCCAGGCGATGATCGGGTTGGCGCGGTCGTCATGCATAAATTCCATCTCATCCGCCCATGTTGGTTCAGGGCGACCTTTTGCTTTCGCTTTGGCGATCTTGCTGTCCATTACTTGACGAATCGTGGCACCGTATTGAGCTTTTTCATTTAGCGCGCCGTTCTCGTGATTCTTTAAACCCACTCGCATAAATGATTCTGGAGTTGCTCCATAGCGATCCATATAAGCAGTCGCCATGGCTGCGTAGAAACCCGGGAAGGTGAATCCAGCAGGGATTTCATAAAGGACATCGCTGGCTGTTGCCAGGGTGTCGGTAACCTCAGAAGTGGGCAAGTCTGTCATCTTCTCGATGCCTCCGACCAATACCACATCATACAGACCTGATGCAATCGCAATGATCCCTTGGCGCAAGGCGACACCGCTGCTGGCACAGGCATCTTCGATCCGAGTCGCTGGGCGTGGAGTAAGTCCTGTCCAGTCTGCCATGAATGGCGCAGTGTGCCCCTGGCCCTCGAACAGGTCGCTGCTGTAATTGCCGATATATAGCGCTTCGATATCATTCGGATCAAGTCCTTTGTCTACCGAGGCAATCATATCGGAAAATGCCTCCACGAACAGGTCACGTGTCGCTTTGCCTGGGAAAGCACCAAAATTGCTCATCCCAGCTCCGACGATGGCGACCCCTCGGCCAAGCTTCTTTTTCATTATTGTTAGCTCCTTGTCACATCCTCTTCAGTGAAGCTTATTGACCTTATGGAGTGTGGAATTTGTCGCAGATTAAGGTTAAGCAAGAAGTGATGTCAACTATTAAAAGTGTGAGTGTAGGATTACGTTCGCCTTTTAGTCTCCTATACAGATGCCAGAAATTTCGTGAAAGAGTGCAGAAACTCTTCAGACTTCTCGATATTTGGGCTATGTGCGGTGTCGGCGATGACAAGTTCGTGATACTTTCCGCCGTTGTGCTGGTATTTTTCCAGCACCGCGCGCATCTGCGAAACCATTGGTTGGGGTGGATAGACATCATCGCCTGGCCAGCCAGGGACGAGTTCTAATTTGCCGAGAGCGCCAAAATCGAACATCGAATTATCCGAGACAATTTGGTCGGAGTCGCCACGCACCCATAAAATTGGGGGTTGGGGCTGCATGTCAGCTAAGCCGCTGGTGTTGAAATACTTGGGTGAAGTTGCGTTGATCGGTCCCCATTTTCCAGGAGCAACGTTAGGCCAATTGTCTGATGGGGTCATATCGCCTGGGTAGCGGTCATCGCCCATCTTTTCCAGCAGGGCAGCGCTGAGAAAGTCCTCCTCCCGCTTTGCTCGAAAGGGTGGTTTGTAATAAAAGGTGTTTATCACATTACGTGGCGAATTGGGATCGTCTGTGCTTCGATCACCCTCTTTTATACGCTTGACAAATTCGGGGTTGACCACGCCCCCACCAGAACCGGCAAAATCATCGTAACATGGTATTCCCTCTACACCCCGGGTGCCGCCAAATCCGTATGGGCTGACCGGGCTGATAAAGGTGAGCGAGGCGACAAGTTCGGGATAATCAAGGGCGAATTGCATCAATACGGCTGCACCCAGGGACCAGCCGACCAAATGAGCTGGCTCGTCACCGAACGAGTCGGAGAGAGCCTTGAGGTCATCGGACCAGTCTCGAGCGCCCCGCGTGCCGTCGATGGGCAAATCTTCTGTATCCCCATAGCCCCGTAGGTCGGGTGTTATGCAACGATACTTGTCTGGCATCGCTAACATGGTCTCTTCCCAGTAAGTGGCTGCTGAGAAGTTTCCGTGTGCGAACGCGACCGGGATGCCATCCTCTGGGCCACTGGTCAGAACATGGTGATTAATACGCTTTGTGGGGATCATTTGGGATGTGATTCCAGGAAGCGTAGGGACAGTTGACATGATGTGCTCCTTTTTCATGATTTTTTCTATTCACTGACAAATTGCTCGCGGATGTCGCGTTTTAGAATCTTACCCATACCTGACAGTGGGAGTGCGTCCATGATTTCAACACTCTTGGGAACTTTATAACGGGCCAGGTTCTCTCTCATGAAGGCAATCAGCTCCTCTTCGCTGACGGTTGTGTCTGGCTTAAGCACCACACAAGCCATGCTAACTTCTCCCCATTTCTCATCCGGCAAACCGATAACCGCACACATATGCACTGCTGGATGCTTGTATAGTACATTCTCGATCTCAACCGGAAAGACGTTTTCACCGCCGGAGATGAACATATCCTTCTTCCGTTCCCTCACAAAGAAATACCATTCATCGTCATATTCCACGATATCACCGGTGTGGAACCAGCCTTGGTCGTCAAGGACATCAGCACTTGCAGCAGGGTTATTCCAATAACCAGAGGAACCGCTGGGACCTTTGAGCAGCAATTCACCTGGTTGGTTTGGACCAAGAGGTTGGTTATCATCATCCACAACGCGTACATCAACGAAGAAATTTGGCCGGCCAATGCTGCCTGCCTTTCGGATAGCATCCTCGGGTGGCAGTGCAAAGAGACCAGGACCATACTCAGTCATTCCGAAACCCTGTTTGAAGCGGATACCTTTCTCTGTTGTGTACTTCTCGACGAGTGGAACCGGGAGTGGCGCGCCTCCACTGGTGCAGAACCGCAGGCTGGTCAGATCAACCGTCTCCCAATTCGAAGCCTGGGTCATAGTCTGGTACATCGTGGGCACCCCAGCGAAAACAGTAACTTTCTCGCGTTCGATGAGCCCCAGCACTTCTTCAGGATCGAATTGACGGGTGAGGATTGTGGTGTTGCCAAATACAACCTGAGAGGATATGTAGGTGAACAGGCCACCCGCGTGGAAGAGCGGGAATACACACAGGTAGATATCATCATGGGTCAGGTCGTGGATGACAGTATTGAGTACATTCCAGCAGATCTGCCGGTGGCTGATCTGTGCGCCTTTGGGGGTGCCGGTGGTACCCCCCGTGAACAGTAAGCAGGCGATATCTTCTTTATCTAGTGACTCACAGCTAACTGGAGAGTCTGCAGCTGCTTGCAAGGTGCTCTCAAAATGCAGACTGCTGGGGATGCCATCTCCTTCAATGTGTAAATAGATCGATATGGCATGGTCTGTCTCGCGAATCTCGGTTTCGATATCGGCTACGGCATCAACGAAATCGTCAGAGTAGATCAGTACCTTGGGTGTGGTGTCTTTAATTAATTTGACCAGTTCGCGCCAATGTAGTCGCCAATTAAGAGCCGTGTGGATTGCTCCTAATTTGCCACAGGCGAAGAAGGAATCCAGGTGTTCCACGCCATCGCGAGCCAAAATCGCTACCCGGTCGCCCTTTTCGATACCGGCCTCTTTTTTCAGCCAGTTGGCTAGACGATTGACACGCCGGTTCCATTCTTTGTACGTCAACCGCAGTTCTGGATCTTTGCCCACATCTATGATGGCAAGTTTATCGGGCGAATATATTTCACGACGTCCGAGGTAATCTCCGATATACATTCTGCACCTCCGTTAAATGTGATCCATCAAACGCAATAAATCCATCTAATTAAACAATAGCTTATGAATGTTGTGTCCACCTCCAAATCGATACTGCCATGCTTATTCCGCCACCGCTAGTACAAAAGAGGATATGGTCACCAGGTTTGGGACCGCGTCCCTGCGATATCGCATCGTCCAGAGCCATTGCCACGCAGGGTGAACCTGTGTATCCCCATTTATCCATCACCCAATGTGTTTTTTCAATGGGTTGGTTGAGGATTTCCATCATCTGTTCAATGGTACGCAGGTTGAGTTGTGTAAATAAGTAAAGGTCGATATCGTCTACTGTCAACTCAGCTTTGTGCAATGCCTCTCTGATCAATTTCGGCCAGTATTCGGTATTGAAAGTTCGGGGAAATTTCTTCACAAACTCTACTTTCGGTTCACCGTATAACTTCAGGTTTTCAGGGGTACTTGGACGAAATGCACCGCCGGTGTAGATACCCAGGGAGTCGTGGTATTCTCCCTTGGCTAATAATTTGCTAGCCAGAAATCCTGGCTCATCTCCTGTGCCGAGGACAACGGCTCCAGCCCCGTCAGCAAATAAGTCCGCAGTTTTTTTGTCACTCAAATCAAGGAACCGGCTCATGCCGTAACCCCCGGCAACCAAGATATAACGCATATCGGCCTCAGTGGCAATGTAACGCGCACCCTGATCCAGGGCAGTTACCCATCCAGCACAGGCGCTGTTAACATCATAGCTGCCAGAATTAACCGCTCCCAATTTATGCTGTACGACGACTGATGTGCCCGGTGAAATGTAATCGGGAGTGTCAGTTGAAATGATGACCAGATCAAGTTCTTCAGGTTTTACACCAGCCCTTTCCAAAGCTTTTTGGGAGGCAGAAACTATTAAATCCGAGGTGGTTTGCTCTGGAGACATCCAATGGCGTTCGCGGATGCCAACATTTTCGATCAGCCAATCGCTAGTCTCTTCGCCTAGTAACTCATCCATCTCAGCGTTTGTGACCACTCGCTCAGGTACGTAGCTGCCCGTTGCTAATATTTGTGCGTATCGAGTCATATGGTTTTCATCTTTCGAGATTGTTGCCATTCCTCTCATTCTATCCGAGCCCAGGAATTATGGTAATAACTAATAATTCTCTTTGCAAGTTTCATCTCTTCACTGTGTTGATTGATCACTGAAAATCAATGGTTTTCAAATCAAAAAACCGTTTAACTGTAGGCCAGAAGATATCGGGTCTCTCCAGGTAGGTTAGGTGCCCAGATTCGGGAACCATAATTTGCCTGCTGTTTGGGAGAATATCCACCAGTTTGCTCTGCTGCCATGGAGGTATTGCCCGATCCTGTTCCCCGGTAAAGAGCAAAGTAGGGGTCATCACATTTCGGTAAGCATCAGAGTCATGATCAATGTTTTCAAAGAATGGGTTTTGCGCTTCAGTTAAGCGGATCAGGCAGTATTTCCGATCATTATAACGACCGAACAGCTTGCTTCGGGTTCTCTCCATGTGTTCGCCATACACTTGTGTAGCCAGATTCTCACCGAAGATCTTTTCATAGATGTAGTAGGTGTAGATTTCAAAGGCCGGATCCGCACTGCGATAAAATCTCAATGAGAGATCCTGGTACATCTGGAATAAGGTCTCTCGGGTTAGCAGAATGCCGGAGAGCGTCAGGGTGTGGAGACGATCCTGGTAAAGCCTGCCTAAATCAGCGCCAATAAAGCCTCCGTAAGAGACTCCAATTGGATGGATTTTATCTATGCCAAGTTCATCTAAAATCACAATCAGGTAGTCACAGAATTTGGAAATATAGTATGGTTCATCTTCCTGTGATGACTGACCTTGGCCAAAATAATCATAGAGCAGCACATCGTATTCAGGGTATAGATTGGGTACCGCGCGATACCATGATCGGGTCAGCATGGCCACGCCATTCAACAGGACCACGACTTCTTTTTCCCCTTCGCCAAAATACTCCCAATAAATCTGGCGAGTTCCATTCTCCACCTGCACGAATCCATTCTTGGTTGGTGCGACTTTGAGTGAAGGTTTCATGGTATTAATGCACTAATTTTATTCCAGTAATGAGCACGTAATTCACACTTATAACCATACGAGCAGCATCCACCACTGCTGTCTGCCACAGGACGGCTTCGCTTTATGATGGGATCTGGTCGATTGCATCTTTGGTGATCAAATCAACCAACGATTCCATATTTTCATCAATCAATTTGTCCAGTGAAGAAATCATAACCTCCTCATGGAAGATCTTGGATTGATTAATACAGAAAACAATGGTAGTGGACTAACCAAAAACAACTTTCTAGTCAGTCCGAATTCTTTATGTCCCAATGACAATACCGCCATCCACTCTCAGGGTGGCGCCAGATATGAAGGATGCTTCATCGGAGGACAAGAATAGATACGCATTGGCGACATCTCTCGGTTCACCCATGCGCCGTAGGGGGGTTCGAGCGATCATGCCATCAAGAATCTTCTCAGGCATTTGCTTGACCATCTCGGTTAGGATAAAACCAGGAGCAACTGCGTTAACCCGGATGCTGTAGCGACCCAGCTCCCTGGCCCACACCTTTGTCATGCCTACCACACCAGCCTTAGTGGCTACGTAGTTTGTCTGACCGAAATTGCCATCCAGGCCAACGACGGAGGTGGCATTCAGGATCACGCCCTCGCCTTGTTTGATCATGTATGGTGCTACAGCTTGGGTGCAGTTAAACACGCCTTTCAGATTGACCGCGATCACCAAATCAAAATCATCCTCCGGCATCTGTTTGACAAGTTCGCCATCTTTTACTCTGACCAATTGGTTGTCCCTCAAGACCCCAGCATTGTTAACCAATACATCAATCCGGCCAAATTTTGCGATAATTTCTTCCGCCCAATTCTGCACCGCTATCCTGTCGGTTACATCTACTGCATAAAAGCTTAATTTTCCACCCAGTTCCTCAACAACTTTCTCTCCGGCACTCTGATCTACATCACAAATGATAACTTCAGCCCCTTCTTCCAGGAACCGCTCTGCTGTTGCTTTCCCTATTCCAGCTGCCCCTCCTGTGATCAGAGTTACTTTATCCTTTAAACGCATTGTATTTCTCCTTGTTTACTCATTGATTGTGTCATGTAACGTACATCATCCAGAATGGGTTATGGAGTCTGTAACGAAGATTGGTATAAAATTGCTTTCTATTATTACTGGGTTCGCTCTTCGGATCTCGCTCCCAGCCATTTTACGATCTCTGGCCAGAGCTTGTGTTTCGCACTTGAGCCAGCCATGATCCCGACGTGAGTCGATGGAATAACTGTTAATTGTTTATCTTGGCTGGAGACCAGGTCCATAATACTTTCAGATTGAGACTGTGCAACTAGGTGATCGTATTTTGCAACGATATTGAGTAATGAAGCATCAATATTCGAAATGTCAACTGGCTTACCGTTGATGATATGTTCCCCACTGATCAGGTTATTACCCCGTAGGTAGACTTTGACAAATTGGCGAAAGGCTTCACCAGCAAAGGGAATCACATCTTCTACCCATCTGTTAATCGCTTGCCAGCTTCGGACCGCGGCCTCATCATCCATCATTTTCAACAAATTTATATAAGCGCCTGCAAAGTTTTCCACTGGTTTGAGCATCTTAGCCCAATAGCGGATTAATTCGCCAGGGACATTCCCGTAGGTATCCACTAATTTGTCAACATCTAAACGACCTTCATCAAGCCACATGGCCATTGACCCCTCTGGTTGATTTGAGAAATCAATTGGCGCTGTCAGCAAGATGAGATTACGAAGTGGTATCTCAGGATAAGTTGCGGCATAGGTTACCGCGATGGTCGCTCCGAGACAGTAACCCAGCATGCTGAATTCTTTTGAACCGGACACTCGCTGTACCTTGCGCACCGCGCGGTACAAATATTCGGTAACGTAGTCGTCAAAGGTCGTGTTCTTGTCCTCCAGGCCAGGTGCACCCCAATCCAGGAGAAAAACATCGAAACCCTCATCGAGCATAAATTCGATAAAACTCCTGCCTGGCGCCAGGTCAAAGATAAAGGGTTTGTTAATCAAGGCGTAGACAAGCAGTAGGGGAATGGGATATCTTTCTTCGGAAGGCTTTTCCCGTTGGTAGCGGTAGAGTTTTGCTTTATTAAGCGTCCATACGATCTCTTTAGGTGTCAGGCCAACGGGAATATCGTACGAATCAACAATTGCTTTTACCCCCTTTACGTAGCGCCCATATGCGATTTGTACTGCCTCGCCTGAGATATTCGTTTTTTCTTCTAGTTGAAAGAACAGATCATCCCAAGCGGGCTGGGTTGTATCATCCATCCGCAATACCTGGCTCGTTGTTATTCGATGGTTTTTAAGATATCTAATATCTCATCTAATTTGGCGTCAAGATCATCCATTGCCATTTCAAGCTTTGTCAGCCGTTCGGACATGGTGATCACCTCTTTGCGTGTTGGCAGGTTCATTTGCTGAAGGTATTGCTCCATGAACTCGCCGAATTGCTTCCGCATAAACGACATTGCTTCCAGGTTACCTTCCATTTGTTCGCTCATCGACTCAGCAAAACTTTTACTCGCTACAGCATCGCTCATTGCAGATGCCCAGGACTTAGATATCGAGTCGTAGAACTGGATCATCTGAGCGAAAGGATCAATATCTGGTTTTTCGGGCTTTTCATCACTCATGATCATACCTCCAATACATATGCTCCGGGAGCGCTGGTTATCGGTTTGTATTCCTTATTTCCGATTGATGGTGGGGAGATTTCTTTTCCGGAATGTCCCTCAAGCCAGGGGACCCAATCAACCCACCAGCTGCCTTTATGATCCGCTGCACCTTCCAACCATTCTTCCGGGTCGGTGGTGTCGCTGTCATTGGTCCAGTATTCCCGTTTACCCTTGGCAGGATGGTTGATGATACCCGCGATATGGCCACCGCTGGTCAAGATAAAGCGTACTGGTCCACCTAATAACTCGCGCATCAGAAATGTTCCATGCCAGGGAACAATATGATCTGCGGTTGCAGCAACAGTGTAGGTTGGGGTTGTGATCTGTCCCAAATCTACACCGACTCCTTTCACAGTGATTCCATTAGGTTCCTTAAGCTTATTCTTAAGGAAGAATTCTCGCACAAGAAACGAATGGACCCGCCCGGGAACTCGTGTGCCATCACTATTCCAGTAGAGCAGATCGAAAGCTGGCGGTTGTTTTCCCATCAAGTAATTATTGACCACATAATTCCAAAGCAAATCATTAGCTCGCAGCATGCTGAATGTCGCTGCCATATTTCGGCCGTCCAGGTAGCCACCGCTGGTGTTCATTAGCCACTCAAGGTATTCAACCTCAGGTTTGCTGATAAAAACTGTGACATCACCCGCGTTGCTAAAATCCTGGTGAGTTGCGAAATAGGTCGCGGAGTTGACTGTATCATCTCCAATCCTGGCTAAATATGCCAGGGTTACTTGCTGGATGATCCCACCAAGGCAATATCCGACCGTATTCACTCGCTCGGAACCAGTGATATCCTTGATAACTCGCAAAGCATCCAATGGTCCCATCTCCACGTAATCATCCCACTCAAGGTCAAGTACGGACTCATCTGGGTTCTTCCAACTGATGGTGAACACGGTAAATCCAGCCTCAACCAGGTACTTATACAGGGAATTTTCTGGACTCAGGTCCATTACATAATATTTATTGATCCAGGGAGGGATAGCTAAGATTGGAATCTCATAAATTTTTTCGGTCGTAGGGGAATACTGGATTAACTCAATGAGCGGGTTCCGGTAGACGACTTCACCAGGTGTTATAGCAAGGTCTTTGCCTACTTCAAATGAACCCTCTGATACTTGACTGATCCGCCCTTTTTGCATGTCATTCAACAAATTCTGCATACCACGCGCCAGATTCGCGCCTCCGGTGCTGATCGTCTCCTGCATTACAACTGGATTGGTGAGTGCAAAGTTGGAAGGACTTAACCCGTCCGCGATTTGCTTTGTCCAGAATTTAGTTCGCTGATGGATCTGTGGATCGATTGTTTCCAATCCATCTGCAAAATCTTCCATCCATCTTGCTGTGATCAGATAAGCTTGCTTCATCACATCTGCAGTCAGGTTCTCTTGCCAGGCATCATCTTTAAATCGCCTATCTGTTTGAATAACTTCTTCAGTATCTAATCCCCACATTCGAGCATAAGTATTTGCCGTTAACTCCATATTGCGTAAGGCCGCAATCATACTTGCCTCTTGTGCTCGACCTATCGCTGCAACGGTGCTGTTCATATAGTTAAAGAAGGATTCCCACATATATTTATCTTCAATTCAATTTAAACTACCGTGCGCGGTGGTTTATTCAACCCCGCGTACGGCATAGAATGAAATGTTCGCGGATGTTATTCAGCCTGTTGCTTGCTGATCAGATCGTCAACTTTGCTGGTCAAATCTTCCATCTGTTTTTGGATGGACTCCAGAGTGGTTTTGGTGGCTTCCACTTGTGTTTCCATCGCTGAACCAACCGATTTATCCACTGCATCCTTGAAGACCTTAGACTGGTCAAATGTCTTCTCAACAGTTTTGAATATTGTGTCCATATAGGAAGAGGTGAACTGCTCCCACATTTCCATATTCTTTTTAAAGAAATCGTCCGGCATCATGATATTTTCTCCTTAAATAGTATCTTATTATTGTTTATCAATTTAGTGACTTATGATTGTTGATGTCCATCTTATTAAGTCACTCCAATGTGACATCATTATAGCAATTGCAAGTTTCAGTTGAGTTACACTTTAGGTTATTGCCATCGGGTAAGCTATCCATTTAGCGGATCCTGGGGATCATCGAGAGACACAAAACCTTTAATGAAGGACACAGCCTCTTCCCACCGGGTGAAATTTATTTCGCGGTTTGTTTGTATATGGCGAATAGACCCATGATATTTGATGAGATTTATCCGTTCTGAGGTTGGAGGGTGGACAAATCGGATCACAAAGGATGTGATATCTGGAGGTCGGTTCGAATCCATAGTTAATCAGCCCTTGTTCATATAATAACAAAGATGCGTAACCAGAGAGTTACAAGGACACGCTTTTAGAGGGGAGATTTGTTGGGGTTTGAAAGAACTAATTTCGCAAAATATTATTTTTTTGAGAGTAGTTGTTGGTAAGCAGAATCTGTCTCGACACTTGGGGTGATATCTATCTCATCACGCAGAGTCTCCACGCAGCGGAAATAAGTCCGGGTAACCTGTCCGTGATCACCCAAACCATCATAAGCGGTCATTAAATAACGATAGGCACGTTCCCAGCAATTATCAAAGGAAAGGATCCGATGGCAGAGAGTAATGGTATCTTGAAAACGTTTTTTCTGGATATAGAAATCAGCAAGGCGATCCGCTGTTCGTAAGAAAATGACAGCCAGATGCTCGCGCTCAGCCGCTGCCCATGTTTCATACCGGGCATCGGGTAGATATTCACCCTGGTATAAGGTTAACGCCTTTTCCAACTCAGCAATCGCTTTATCCGGATCAATCGCGGCTTGACCTTTAGCTTTTTGGATAGATGACGTGAAGACATGGGAATCCAACCACAAATCTGCTTCAGGGTACAAGGCGTAAGTTGTTCCTTCCCGAAGAATGTAAGCTGATTCACTACCTGCCTCGCGCTCTGGTTCCAGTACTTGGTTGAGCGTGTTTAGGGTTACCTTGAAATTTCTCTGGGCACTTTTTGCATTCATTTCAGGCCATAGGTACTCAATGATCTGGTCCCGGTCGAGGGGGGCATCTCGGTATGTGAGTAGAATTTGGAACATTTGACGGGCTTTTTCCCGGCGCCAGCCTCTTGGATGAACGGCTTGGTCTCCCCGCCACGTTTGGAATTTCCCCAGAGTGAAAACACGTAATTGGTAGCCTGGATGTGAGTGGATATTTGCCAGGTCATTGGTTCTTAGTAAGCGAGATGTAAATGGGGCCTCCCAATCTTGTTGACGGGCAAATATGAGCAGAGGCACCAGCATGCGCTCATTCGGTACACCGAGCAGGGTGGGACGGGTGAACAGGTAATCGTATCCGTGTTCTCTACAATCTGCGAGCAATGTCGCCAGGATTTGCTCAAGTTGTTGAAATTTCTTCTGTTTCAAATAGCCCAGGCACATCCAGAGATGAGTGGCGGATAATCCAAATTGATCACTGCATTCCTGGAATCCAATGCTGGCTTGTCTCAACCAATCCTCAGAAACGGTGTATCTGGATGCTAGGGTAAGGCTGGCACCCATTGCCAGGCGTACCAGTGACGCCACCCAATCATCACCTGCCTGAATGGCAATTTCAATTCCCTCTTCTGCAGCCTGCAGCGCTTGTGGTATCTCACCCTGATAACCATAAGCACGGCATAATCCCCAGAACGCTTCCACCCGCAAACGGGGGACATCGAGGGTCCGGCTGAGTTTTATCGATTTCTCAAATTGCTCTCGTGCCTCGGAATAACGCTTGGTGACCGAGGAAGAATTGGTATCGTTAGAAATCTCCTCTTCCGGTAACAGCATTAAGGCGTGACCCTGGCGCATATGGCCTACTGCTATGGTGAAAGGCGCTTTCAGCTCAGTCCCTCGCTTAGTGCCATCTAAGGCGTTTTGGTAGGATTCTTCAGAAAGACCCTGAAATGCGTATAGCAAGGATAATAAAAGCTGCGTTTCACGATGAGCACGGGGAGTCTGGACAGGATGGCGACGTTCATCCTCAGCCCGGGCTTCCAGCTTTCCGCGTGCTTCATCAAGACGTCCAGTCCTTAGTAGAACGCGATATAGCAGTTGAGATTCCGAGGGACCCTCAATTCGCAGCGACATGGCTTGCTGGTTAAGACGTTCAGCTTCATCTACTTGACCAGCATTAAGTTTGTTTTCAGCCAGCAATTCGTAAATCCGGGCTTGCGATTCCCGCCCCTCAATTCCATCGGTCAAACGGAGGGATTGCTGGAGTAATTGCTCCGCTTGGCTGGGGTTAACAGTATCTAAATAAACCCGGGCTTGACCTCGCAAGGCTCGCGCTACTCCTTCGTGTTGACCCCGCTCTCGCCATATTTCTTCAGCCTGTTGGTACCAGCCGAGGGCTTCATCAAAACGGCTGTGCAGCCGGGCAAGATCGCCCAATTGGGATAACAAAGCCGGATGTTGGCGGAGGATTTCTGGGGGCAGGGCATCCAGGTACGCAGCGAGCGAATCAAGACGCCCCATTGAAAGAAGTTGAGAGCCATAACTTTCAAGCAATGAAGCGGCTCTCTCCATATCTGAAGCCCGCAGCAAGTGGTAAATTGCCTCGTCGTAAAATCTTAATTCCTGGAAGTAGTCTGCAACCCGGGCAGACCAAACCTTAGAATCTTCTTGAGAGGTCTGCTCATGTAGAAAATTGTGGAAGATATGGTGGTAGCGCATCTGGACGTTTGGATTCCTGGTGTCATCACCCTTACCTTGATTAACAATAAAGAGGTCTTGACGCTGCAGGTAATCTAACATTGCCGCGCTGTCATTGGCTCCTCGTAATCTGTCGCAAGCCGCTGGGGTCATCTCTCGCAACGTTGCTGAAATGAGTAAGAATTCTTGGACATCTCCTGGCTGGACTCCAAACACTTCTTTTGCCAGGACCTCGAACAAACCTTCCAAGGATGCGGCTTGTCGCTTAAGCGCATCATTTACTGAGATCGTTGCTCCACTTCGTAAACCTTGCCAAATGAGTTGTAAGGCAATTGCCCAACCTTCAGTGGAAGTATAGAGAGCTTCGGCTTCATCAGTAGCAAGGTCATATCCGTAGCTCTGAGAGAATAGTGAATCGATTTCCTGCGGAGTAAAAGCCAAAGTGGATTGGTCGATGGTTAAGACCTCCCCTTGAGCTCGCCACCGATAAAGATTTGGAAGTGTAAATGGTTGCCTTGTAGCCAATATCGTATGTAATTCTGTGGGAGCTAAACCGATCAATCGGTCAAGCAGCAGCTCGATTTCTGAGGCAGCAGCCAGATGAACGTCATCCAGGACGAGAAAAGTAGGTTCGGGGATATTTTCGCTCAGAGCATTGATATATTGATCTATCAACCACATAGAGGGGAGTAAACCCTGAGTCCCTTGCCATGATTCCAGGAATGAGATCGGTAAATTTGTTAATTCTGGCATTGAACGCTGTGTCGCGTGGCACAGGTGAAGCAGAAATACAAAAGGATCATTATCATCTTCTGTTACTTGATACCAAATTAGAGGTAGGTCACTCTCAGCCAACATCGTAAGCGCGGTACTTTTCCCATATCCAGCTCTGGCCTGCAATAAAGTCAAACGATAATACGATGCCTCCCTCAATGCTTGTGTCACCCGTAAACGGGTTAGAGAGCGAGGATTCCGCGAGGGTGGGATTATTTTCGTCTGGATGACGGGGGATATATCCATGGCTATGACGATTCTGTCAGCTGGGTATTGATCAGAGCGATTGAGACGATAACAGATGTTCTATCACTTGCGATTCCACATCAGCTAGAAAATAAGGCAGCATACTTTAGGGTTTTTCAAGTGGACGGAACAGGTCTCGATCTAATCATAATTATACAATAACTCCATTTTCATCATGCACACCTTTGAACTGTACAATTTCTTTTTACCTGAAATGATTCTATTGTTTATCCACTCAAAAAGTCTCAGAGAAATGACACATCAATGAAAAAAAACCTGCGAGATCTGAACCTCGCAGGTTTGGTAGAGCGGGTGGGGGTCGAACCCGGTCGAAGCAGCCTTTGATGATCGAGATCCGAGCTAGCGATGGTAGAATCGTAGGCACGAGACAGGTCTCCGTGACTCCATCTCCCGGCAGTGCCTATGGGACCTTCGTCATCGACGTCCCATACACTGTCGGATAAACTAACAATGTGCGGGTACAAGTTTGGGAGCCTGGAGACCGTATCCCAGGAATAATCAATCTGTCAAGCTTGGAGGTTTCTCTCAGCCCGTGAAATTCCATTTCTCCTTTATTGTTTCCTTATTATTAGCTATACTTGCTGTTGCCTGCAGCTCTCCGACACCTACTGCAGAACCTGAGCTGCCATCTCTTCCTACCCCGGAGGTTCCACCCATATCGGAAATCGATGACGCAATAGAACGATGGAAGAGTAGTAATCTTACCCATTACTTCGCTGAGTCGGAAGAACGGGATCAGGATGAACTTTGGAAAATTCGCATATTGGTCACCGATGGTCTGATTCGCTCTGCCCAACGTGTCGAGTTGGGTGGTGATGGTCAATGGGGAGAGCCATTCAGCA
>JAUWLJ010000339.1 GCA_030613705.1 Chloroflexota bacterium | reverse complement strand
AGACCTGGTATTTTCCTGGAATTTATCCAGCCCACCCAGCCTATCGCTTGAAAACCCCCAGGATGCCGCAGCAGCTTTGGCAGAAGATTTGGGTGCCGAAGGAGAAACTCCACTGCAGTCTACTGGTGGTCCCCCTTCAATCCCTTGGGATGGGAACAGCCGCATAAACGTCTTGGTCATGGGACTGGATTCGCGCGAATCGGATAGTGACGACATCCCCCGCACCGATACTATGATCTTATTTTCGCTGGACCCGGAGAGCCGCACGGCGGGTATGCTCTCCATTCCGCGTGACTTATGGGTTGAGATACCTGGTTTCGATTACAACAAGATCAACACCGCTTACCGTTTGGGGGAGGTGTATAACGTTTCTGAGCGGGGTCCCGGTCTGGCGTTGCGCACGGTAGAAGAATTGCTTGGCATGCAGATCGACTACTATGCCATGGTAGATTTCTTGGCCTTCGAGAACTTCATCGATGAGTTAGGGGGGATCACAATTAATATCCCTGAAAAGATTGTGGTCGATCCATTGGGCAAGCACAACACAAAAACCTTGAAAGCTGGAGAGCAGGTTTTACCCGGATATCTTGCTTTAGCTTATGCTCGATCCAGAAATACTTCCGGCAGCGATTTTGACCGGGCAGGACGCCAGCAGCAGGTGATCATGGCGATTCGCGATCAAATCCTGAGCGCTGAATTGCTGCCTTCCTTAATCAAGAATTCCCCCGCTTTATATCAGAGTCTCTCTTCCGGGATCAGCTCAAATTTGACCTTGATGCAGCTGGTACGCTTGGCCTGGGTTGCCCAACAGATTCCAGAGGAGAATATCCGCAAGGGGGTGATTGGCGTCGACCAGGTCGACTTCGCTTATTCTTATGATGGGCAGGATATATTGAGACCGCTTCCAGGTAAGATCCGCCAATTACGTGACGAGATCTTCACCATTTCCGGGCCCCCGGTCCCGCTGGCCCCCCAGGCAGATCGACAAGAACTGGTAGAGCAGGAATATGCCACGGTGCTGGTCCTGAACGGCACTTTTTCGCCGGGATTGGCATCGCAAACCACGGATTATCTGCGAGCTTCGGGTCTCAACACTTCGGAACCTGGTAACGCCAATGAACATTACCTGGTGACTACCATCATCGACTATACCGGGAATCCACACACGGTGGAGATGATTGTGGAATTGATGAGCATTCCCCTTGAGAATGTGTACCATCGCTATGATGTTGCCAGCCAGGCGGATATTGTCGTGATCACCGGTGACGATTGGTCAAATAACAACCCGATGCAATAGGTCGATGGTCAAGCGGTCAAATTTCTCACCAGGCATCTGATAAGAGGATCAACCGCAGCGAGAGTGCATGGATACGCTGACTGGCTCTGTAGAGCGCATCACGTATTACAATCCCGAGAATGGGTACAGTGTAATCCGCATCCAGCCGGATCAACACCAGGTGCCAGGCGGTTCGAGAGAAGATCTGGCCACAGTCGTTGGAAATTTGCCCGAACTGAGTCCTGGAGAGCATCTACGCCTGACGGGCAGCTGGAAGAACCATCCCAAACACGGCTTACAATTTCAAACCGAAACCTGTGAACAGCTCCTACCCGCCACGGTGGCGGGTATACGCCGGTATTTAGGTTCAGGCCTGATCAAGGGCATTGGCCCGCGCCTAGCTGAACGGATCGTCGACCAGTTCGGTGACCAGGCGCTGGAGGTCATTGAACTCCACCCTGAACGATTGCTGGAGGTGCCGGATATCGGGCCAAAACGGTCGCACTCGATCGCCAGCGCCTGGGAGGAACAAAAGCAGGTAAAAGACATTATGCTCTTTCTGCACAGCCATGATGTGAGTACCAATCTGGCGATCAAGATCTACAAGCAGTATGGTGACCAGTCCTTACAGGTTGTGCAGTCCGACCCTTACCGCATGGCGCGGGATATCTTTGGGGTAGGTTTTAAAACCGCCGATCGCATCGCCCGTTCTTTAGGTCTTCCGCATGACCACCCCTCCCGCATTGAAGCAGGTTTGATTTATGCCCTGAACGAGATGATCGACGAGGGACATGTCTACGTTCCCAGGACAGTGCTATCTGAGAAAGCGCTTGATTTATTGGGGGAAGTAAACCCTGAACTGCTCCCAGCTGCGTTGGACCGGCTGAGGGAACAGAACCGGGTCTATCAGGATCTCATACCTATTGATGAAACCGACTCCACGATGAGCGAGGAGTCGACCTCTCCAGGGTTAAGCGAAACAGGGGGGCATTACCAGCTGCCGGCGATCTACCTGATGCCCTTTTACCACAGCGAGATGGGTGTCACCGGTAAGCTGGGAGAATTAGCTGCAACCCTACCCTCTCGTCTGAGTGACCTGCCGCCAGCGTTTATGCCTCTCGATCCGCAGCTCACGGATGAACAAGGCGCGGCAATCCGCACAGCAGTCAGTCACCCGGTGAGCGTGCTGACAGGTGGCCCGGGGACGGGAAAGACGACCGCGCTCAGGGCCTTGATTGCAGCCCTCGAATCGGGGCGCAAATCTTATGCGCTGGCTTCTCCCACAGGGCGGGCTGCCAAGCGACTCTCGGAAGCCACCGGACGACCGGCGAGCACTATTCACCGCTTGCTGGGCTTCTCCCCAAAAAAGGGTTTTAAATTCAATTCTGAGAACCCACTTGATATTGATCTGCTGGTGGTGGATGAAGCTTCGATGCTCGATCTGATCCTGGCTCACCAGCTGCTCAAAGCAC
>JAUWLJ010000140.1 GCA_030613705.1 Chloroflexota bacterium | reverse complement strand
GGAGATGATTTCCCGTCATGCCTTGGGATATGACCTCACTGGGAAGCATTCCTTTTGTATCGATCATCGATTGTAAGCCATCGATCATTTTTCCAATACCATAATAACCATCGCTGCTGATAATGAAAAAGTAAAAATTGTCGTGATCCGCTGCTCTGCAAACCAATCCGAAGATATCGTCCGTGGAACCGATCACTTTAATCATATCTGCTTCCAGGCGCACATCAGTAAAGATCATACCAGGACCCGCCCAAAGCATTTGTTGTTCACCCATAACCTGGATGCGGTAATAACCATCGAAGTAATCCAGGGTGCCAAATTGATCGTATGTGAGATTCTCCCAACCGCTCGATGGATCGGAGAAATCATCCTGAAATAATACTGCTCCTGAGGGTGTATCGAAGAAGCTGGAGGTCAGGGAAGATATCTGGCAGGCTGTTAACAGCGCCATCATTAAAGTAACCAGGATAACAGAACGCAGCATTAGCTCTTCTTCTTCAACAAGCGCATTCAAAAGGTGGTTATTGTAGCATAGGAGTGATTTGATCTGAGAGTTCAGGGAAAGTATGTTTCCAGCAAACGTGTGGCTTGGACTGCAGTCTGTGAACCAGGGGGGGATAAGGTCTTTGCGATTAAGAATTGCTGGAAAGCTTCTAAAGTATTTCCCTCTAAGATATGGATCAAGCCGAGATGCAAATGCGCAGGGGCGAAATTATCATCGGCAGCTATTGCTCGGTCCAAAAAGCGCCGGGCGATGAATGGGCTATCGAGAAGCAGATATATTTGAGCAATCGCATCTAAGGACGCTGAATCTTCAGGATCCTGGATCACTGCCTCTCTCGCAGCTGCCAAACCTTCTTCCCGTATTTTGGTCTCGTATTTAATATAATAATTCGCCAATATTCGCCAATAGGTAGACCCATTTGGTGCGAGCGCAACCGCGCGTCGGTAATGGGATTCTGCAGCAGATATATTTCCTAAGAGACCGAGGGTATTCCCAATTTCAGCCTGCAGGGCTGGATTGAGATCATCGAGTTTTGCAGCAGCATGTAAATAGATCAACGCCAGAGCGTATCGTTCTTGGCGCTGCCAATACAGTCCCATGAATGTGTTAGCAGCCACGGAATTGGGATCAATGGATAAGGCTTTTTCGAGTTCATCTAAGCCATTCTGATCAGTATGCTGAAGAGCTTCCCCAAGATACGCCCAGGCGTCCGCATATTCGGGATTGAGCTGGGTAGCCTCAGAAAGGGCGATCTCAGCTAGCTCCCACTCCTCTATCGAAGCTAGTGATTGACCAGCGGAAACAAGAGGGTAAGACGGATCGTCAATATTTCGAGCAAAGCGAATATTATCTGTGAGAGCCTTAGTCTTGCTGGATAGCTCTGGGTCTAACTCAGCCGCAAGGCTGAGGTATGCCAGCGACGATTGCGGTTGGGTGGCTGCCAACAACAAACCCAGCTGGTAAATCGAGACACTTTCACCGGGATTGAGTGTGACCAATGCTGTTAAATGTTGAATGGCATAATCTAAATCACCGAGCTGCTGATATGCTTCTGCCAGACGAGTGTGTAATTCGATATCTCCATTTCCAGCTGTTAGCGCCTCCTCCCATAGTCGAATGGCATACTTGAGATCACCCTCGAATTGTGCGATATCCCCTAAAGCAGTTAAACCTGCGGTGGACAGATCATCAGGATTGTCAACATGCAAAAAGTAAGATTTTGCAGTTTGATGCTGGCCATCCTGTAATGCATAGATACCGGCTTGTTCCCATAAATCTTTTCTCCAGGGAGCGTATTGCGCCGCTTGTGCCAGGGCAAGAGAAGCCTGCTGACTGTCGTTGGCCTCTATTGCCTTTCGGGCTCTGTATAGCTGGCGATCGATCATTCGCCAACCGCTCGATACCCCAAGAAGCATCACAATAATCAAGGGAACAAGCACCTGAATCACGATCCGCAAACGCGCAAGATAATTCACAACAGAAATTATAGTCGACCGGGGTAGAAAGGTGACATATATCAGTTGTAATCCAGCAACCGAGTGGCTATAATTGACAGAAATAATTGTATATGGAGAAAATATGGATTTTGCTTTGACCGATGAGCATCGCATGGTGCAGCAAATGGTAAAGGGATTCGCCCAGAAAGAAGTGTCTCCGGTCATCAAAGAGTATGATCGCAAGCAAGAAATGCCACCGTTTATCTTGCCTCGCATGGCAGAGCTCGGCATTCTAGGGATTTGCCTGCCGGTTCGTTACGGAGGCCAGGGGATGGATTACATCGCCTTGGGATTAGCATGAGAGGAGCTGGAGGCCGTTGACAGCACTTTACGTGTGGTGATGTCGGTGCATATGGGCCTGAACAGCCTGGCATTGTTGCAGTGGGGGTCCGAAGAGCAAAAAGAAAGGTTCCTGGTTCCCCAAGCTCGCGGTGAGAAGATCGCATGTTTCGGTTTGACGGAACCTGGTGCTGGATCAGATGTAGCCGCAATGGTCAGCACTGCGAAACGAGACGGAGACATATATATTATCAACGGGGAAAAAATGTGGATATCGTTAGCGACCAAGGCTGATCATGGCTTGATCGTGGCCAGAACGGATCCAGATGCAGCTGATCCCCATGATGGTTTGAGCGCCTTTATGGTTGAGCTCAATCGTGATGGAGTCACGAGTGGGGATATCCATGGGAAATTAGGCGTCCGAGCTGGATCAACAGGTTGGATCGCATTTCAGGATGTCGAGATTCCGGCTGAAAACCGGATCGGAGAAGAAGGAGAGGGCTTTAAAATCGCCATGTCCAGCCTGGATAATGGTCGTTATACTGTAGCAGCTGGAGCGACTGGTTTGATCCGGGCCAGCCTTGAAGCGAGCATAAAATATGCCCAAGAACGAAAGGCTTTTCGTCGTGAGATCGGGAAATTCCAACTTGTCCAGCAGAAAATTGCCCACATGATACAATCCTACGAAGCTGCTAAATTATTGTATTTACGTGCTGGTTGGATGAAAAATCAGGGGATACGCAACACTCGCGAATCTTCATTGGCGAAGTGGTTTGCAACGGACGCCTCTTTTGAGGCGGCGTCTGAAGCGATTCAAATCCATGGTGCCTATGGATACAGCGATGAATATGATGTCGAACGTTTTTTGCGCAACGCAAAAGGGGCTATCATATATGAGGGGACAAGTGAAATTCACCAATTAATCCAGGCAGGATATGCACTTGAGTATCGAGATGATGTTCCTTTGCGATGCGAATTACCAGCTTTCGATGTTGAAATCTGGCAAAAAGAACAATAATTCTGACCCAAACCACAATAACAGGAGGTTACGTTGAAAATCGTAGTGTGTGTCAAACAAGTGCCCGACACTACAGCGAAGGTTGTAGTAGAAGATAAACAAGTTACCTGGGGGGATATGCCTTTGGTGATTAATCCATGGGACGAATACGCCGTCGAAACAGCATTGCTGCAGCAGGAAGCTCATGGCGGAGATGTTACTGTGATCAGCGTCGGGGGTGAGGATGCGAATGTAGCTCTCAAACATGCCCTGGCAATGGGATGTGGTAATGCGATCTTGATCTCTGATCCAGGGCTCGAGAATGCAGATAGCCTCGTTACTTCACAAGCTCTAGCGGCGGCCATCCAGAAGATCGGCGATGTTGACCTGGCGTGCTTTGGCAGACAGGCGATCGATGGAGATGTGGGTGTCACGGCAGCGCAAACTGCTCGTGTTTTGGGATGGCCCTCACTTACCTTAGTGTCCGCGATCTCAGAACTCGATCCAGGGAGCGGCTCAATTCGTGTTGAAAGGTCGGTTGAAGAAGGTCGCCAGGTAGTGGAAGGAAAACTTCCCGCTGTTGTCAGTGTGGTCAAGGATATCGGCGAGCCACGCTATCCATCTTTCATGGGTATTCGAAAAGCCTCACGGGCTGAGATTCCAGTCTGGAGTGTGGCGGAAATGGGAGCTGAGGTATCTGATCCGGTTGTGACCTGGCCGGAAATCTCCAACCCGCCCAAGGTGGAAGTGGTTACTGAGATAATCAGCGGTGGCTCCACCGCAGAGATCGCGGAGACTCTGGCTGAAAAAATATTAGAAGTAAAGGTGGTCTGATGACTGATAAAGTGTGGGTTTACATCGATCAATTCAATGGGGAGGCGATCCCATCATCTTGGGAAGCTATCGATGCAGCTCGGATGCTTGCAGATGAATTAGGTGGCGGAGTGACTGCAGTCATCGCTGGCTCAGAGGTTCAACAATTATCTGAACAGGCTATACAATATGGGGCAGATCAGGTTTACTTGTGCGATGATGGAACTTTGCAGGAATTCCGTGCAGAACCTTATGCTAGTCTTGTGAGCGGATTGGCAGGTGAACATCACCCTGAGGTGATTTTGTTCCCCACTACCAGCCGGGGACGGGAACTGGCAGCGATGGTGGCTGTTGACTTGAAGACTGGTGTACTGCCCGATGTAACTGCCCTAGAAGTCCAGGATGGAAACGTGATTGCCACCAGACCAGTCTACGGCGGAAAATTGCTCGCAAAAGCTGTTTGCAGCGCTCGTCCACAGTTAGTCACCTTGCGGGTGAGAGCGTTCTCGACACCTGAAGCGGATAGTTCAAGGACAGGGAATGTAAACCAAGTCGCAGCGGCTGTTTCAGAGGATAATATCTCTACCAAAGTAAGCGGATACACTGAGAGCAGTCGAGGCGTTAGTCTGAATGATGCTGCGGTGATCGTTTCAGGAGGCAGGGGAGTCTCCAACAATCCTTCACTTGAACCACCTGATGGGATGGATGAGAATGAAGCTGAAATTTGGCGAGCTCAAGAGGGTTTCAAGTTGATCGGAGATCTAGCAGGAGTTCTGGGAGCAGCAGTTGGTGCCAGCCGCGCCGCGGTTGATGCGGGTTACATCCCGTATAACCAGCAAGTTGGTCAGACTGGGAAAGTTGTGTCGCCGGATATGTATATCGCCTGTGGTATTTCTGGCGCTATTCAGCACCAGGCTGGGATGCGCACCAGTAAAGTTATCGTGGCGATCAATAAAGATCCCGAAGCACCCATTTTTAAGATGGCACGTTTTGGAGTTGTTGGTGACCTGTTCGAGATTCTTCCACCATTAACCGAATCTCTCAGGAGCCGTTTGAGCTCTTGAATGTGGCAAAGGGTTAACGAAAAAGAAGAGGCGAGAGATTATTTATCTCTCGCCTATAAGTTTTCCTTCAAGAATTCATTTAATCGATTGATAGGCAGCGAATTAAAACATTCCGCCTGTGCGGTCTGGACCGGTGTTCAAAAAGATACAGACCCTGCCAGGTGCCGATGCTGAGATTTCCATTATCAATTGGAATTGACAGGCTGGTATGAGTTAACATTGCCCGCATGTGGGAGGGGGAGTCATCTGATCCTTCGAGGGTATGGCGGAACCAGCTCTGGTTTTCAGGCACTATGCGCTCCATAAATTCCTCCAGGTCGATCTTTGCTGTCGGATCATAACTTTCACTGACTACCAGAGAAGCGCTGGTGTGCGGCATATATAAATAACACATACCTTGCTCAACTGCCCACTCTTGAATCAGATTAATCACTAGATTAGTGAAAGGATAAAGGCCTTTTCCTTGGGTAGATATCTCTAATTGATCTTTTTTCCATTTCATGACGGATATTCTTCTTCGAAAACCGGTTTTTCTATCAAGCGACAAGGTACGCATCTCCGATTATACGATATTGATCAGATTAATTCAGACAAGAATTAGTCTGCCAAAATATCCTTGACATTTTAGTAATTTGCCCCTATAGTAAACTGCCATTAACTAATTAAGGTGCTTAACTATGACAAGATCTGATAAATTTTCCTTAGTTCTGCGTAATTGGTCCGAGATATTCATGCGTCGTTCGATGCATGATTTTATCCAGTTTAGCAAGGATTCAGGCTTATCAATAGCTCAGATGAACACGCTTTTTCACCTGCACCACGGCAGCAGATGTGGCGTATCAAATATTGGAGACCTGCTGGGAGTAACAAATGCGGCTGCAAGCCAGATGATTGATCGGTTGGTTCAGCATGG
>JAUWLJ010000133.1 GCA_030613705.1 Chloroflexota bacterium | reverse complement strand
CGGCACCCCCTCCATCGCTTCAGCCATATTGCTAAACAGCTGCTCCTTCTGGTCGTCACTCATCAAGCGGAACAGGGAACCCGGTTGGGTGTAGTCATCATTTCCTTCACGGTGGTCATACCTGTCTGCATCACCAGAAATCTTCAGTGCTGGTTCAAGAAAATTCGAATCTTCAACTGGACCTCCCATGCTGTTCGGCTCGTAGTTGACTCGACCACCGTAATTCCCATCAAAACGCATCTTGCCATCCCGGTTATAGGTGTTAACTGGAGATTGGGGCTTATTTACCTCTAACGCAGCGTAGTTAACGCCGATCCGGTAACGATGGGCATCAGCATAAGACATAATCCTGCCTTGCAGCATTTTATCTGGTGAAAACCCTATCCCTGGAATGATGTTTGATGGCTCAAAAGCAGCCTGCTCGATGTCTGCAAAGTAGTTCTCGGCGTTGCGATTGAGTTCCAAAACCCCGACTTCAATTAACGGATAATCGCTGTGCGGCCAGATTTTGGTCAAATCGAAGGGATTAATATGGTAGCTTTCAGCATCCTCTTCAGTCATAATCTGCACGTTGAAGCGCCATTTCGGGTAATCACCACGCTCGATCGCCTCGAAAAGGTCTCGCTGTGAGCTTTCACGATCTTTCCCAATAATTTCCGCTGCTTCAGAATTAGTCCAGGTTTTAATGCCCTGCATAGTTTTGAAGTGGAACTTAACCCAATATCGCTCGTTCTTGGCATTTATGAAGGAATAGGTATGGCTTCCGTAACCGTTTACAAAACGATGACTTTGTGGCAATCCTCGATCACTGAAAAGGATCGTAACTTGATGTAAGCTTTCGGGTGAGAGTGACCAAAAATCCCACATGGCAGTGTTTGAGCGCAAATTGGTCTTGGGGTCACGTTTCTGGGTGTGGATAAAATCACCGAATTTGTAGGGATCACGAATAAAAAACACCGGGGTGTTATTGCCCACCATATCCCAATTTCCTTCTTCGGTGTATAACTTTATCGCGAAACCACGCACATCACGCTCGGCATCTGCAGCTCCACGCTCTCCAGCAACAGTTGAGAATCGGAGAAGACAGTCCGTTTTCTTTCCGACTTCTGAGAAAATCTTCGCTTTTGTGTAGCTGGTAATATCTTTGGTCACAGTAAATGTACCAAAGGCTCCAGATCCCTTTGCGTGCACAACTCGCTCTGGAACTCGCTCCCGATTAAAGGTTGCCATTTTTTCAAGTAGCTGATAATCCTGCAACAAGATTGGTCCATCTGGGCCAGCAGTTAGAGAATTTTGGTTATCCCCAATTGGGTTTCCCTGGGAGGTGGTTAATTTTTCTTGTTTGCTCATATTTATCTCCTTAAATTCATGTTTTTTGATTCTCTTTGTTTTCCATATCATTATACATTAAGGGTACAATAAGTTCGAATTCTTGGTCATTCATTTCCCACTCCTAATCTTTGAGAGCTCGTTGATCAAAAACTTAACAATGAAGATTAGACAGATTTTATAGAAATCCTTAATATACAAACAGAAAACCTTGCTATTCCGAACATTTTCCGTTATTCAAATACTAGCATCAAGATCCACTTGAAGGAAGCAAATTGATGAAACTTATCATCCCTCATTCATCGATTCAAAGAACACTCATCATGCTGGCTTCAATATTCCTCTCATCCTGCGTTGGAGCTGTCCAGATGTTTCCAACGGTTACCCCAACTCCGGGAAAGACATTTGAACCAACCTTTACCCCCTCCCCAATACCTTCAAGCACTCCCACCAGTACACCAACACCCGACCCAACACCAGTACCGACCCATCGGACTGGGCCCATCGCTACTGCCAAGTTGCCTCTCCGCCTGGGGAAAGTGGAAAAGATTGAAGAAGGCGGCTTTTCCTTCCGAGCGCCGCTTGGTTACGAATCATCTTATCAAAGTGCCCAAGTCACCTTGACCAGCGACGATGGGGACACGGTTGTTTCATTCATTGGATTTCTCACTGAGCGATCCGAAAACCTTGAAACCGATCTTGAACAATTTGCTGAGATCATCTCCGCCACCCTTGAAGAATTTTCAACCGGTTCATCCTTTCAATTCCTGGTCGACGGAATACCTGGTTTAGCAGCTGAAGTCACGGGCATCTATGGCGAAAACCTTGTCACCGGACGGATTTTGGTTGTCGCCCTTAATGAGACACAACTTTTTTATGCCTTAGCAATCTCCCCTGATATAGCCACAGGAGAAGGATGGGAACCGGAAGGCAGGCAGGCCTTTGAATTAATGATCCGCTCGATTACTTTCCACGAAATAATCATTCCCCAAAATTAATAAAAAATTGAACCGCTGCAACTCTAACAGTGGCGGATCAATACCTGACATCACACAAATTTCCAGGATTTTCTTTTACGCGACTGAAAATTTCCCCTGAACTTCTCAGATAAAACCAGTATATGCTTTATAATGTGGCGAGTTTCCCAAACCCTCTGCTGGTCTTGAACATTGAAGACACCTCAATCTCAAATCACCCAACGACCCTTGACTGATGGAATTCGCAAGCCCTCCAGGGTCAGTTCTTTTTTATGGCAGACCTTCTCGGCTCTCAAGTATCCCAATTACCGCTTGTGGTTTAGCGGTCAAACAGTATCGCTATTCGGCACCTGGATGCAGAGGTCAGCTCAGGCTTACTTGATTTTTGATTTGACCAAATCACCGATCTTCCTTGGGTATGTTGGTTTTGCTTACGGTGTGCCTTCCTGGTTGTTCATGCTTTACGGCGGCGTGCTCGCCGATCGCTTTCCGCGCCGTTCTATCCTCCTGATCGCTCAAATCACGATGATGATCCTGGCTTTCGTCCTTGCGGGATTGACCTTCACTGGTTTAGTCCAGCCATGGCAAATCATCATCCTGGCTTTCCTCCTCGGTAGTGCAAACGCATTTGATGCACCCGCCCGGCAAGCTTTCGTTACCGAGCTCGTCGATCGTTCTGACCTGGGAAATGCAATCGCGCTTAATTCTTCCATGATCAACACTGCCACAGTTGCCGGCCCAGCTGTTGCAGGGTTGACTTATGCAGCTTTTGGTCCCGCTTGGTGTTTCGCCATCAATGGCTTGACCTTCATCGCCGTAATTATCGCCTTGCTGTTAATGAAACTCGCTCCATTCAAACCTGTCGACAGGGGTGTTTCAATCTTTAAGGAGATCAGGGAAGGGTTCAGTTTCGTTGCCAGGAAACCCACGATCCGCACCTTAATCATTAATTTAGGAATCCTCAGTCTCGCAGGACTAGGTTTTGTGACCCTGCTGCCAGTTTGGGCTGTGGATGTTCTCGGAGGTGATGCAACGACTAACGGCTACCTCCATACCGCTCGAGGGCTGGGCGCGCTTTCCGGGGCGCTTTTAATTGCTGCGATCGGTCAAACCTACTCTAAAGGTAAATTATTTACCGTCGCAACATTCGTAATGCCAGTCTTCTTACTTTTGTTTTCCTTCACCAGGATGCTACCAACATCATTTATCACCCTTCTTGGGGCTGGCTGGGGATTTATGGTGATCATAAATCTCAGCAACACTCTGGTGCAGACGAATGTAACAGATGAATTGCGCGGCCGCGTGATGGGCATTTTTACATTTACCTTCTTTGGTTTGATGCCGATTGGCTCCTTGATCAATGGAGTCATAGCAGACCAGATCGGTGCGCCATTGACAGTCCAGATTAATGCCTTGATCTTGCTTGCTGCCGCGATAGTTTTATTGTTACTTTTCCCTTTCATTCGGGCACAAGAGTAAGCAAACCAACCAATTGACATGGGTCTCTGATGCAAGTCTCATTCACCTGGGAATATTTTGAGAGCTTTTGTCCAATATTCATATCTTTCAATTAACGAAAAACGTGTATAATCAAGGCTGAATTTACTAAGTTCTGTTTCCGAGATTTTCAGTGACCGGTCAGGCTTCAGTAATCTGGCCGGTCTTTTTCTTTCCCATGTAATCGAATATTGCTTAAGGTAAATGTAATAATATAAATTTGGGAAACCAGATTTCCAACACATGGAGAATTTATAACAATGATTGATGGTTCCTTAAAAGTAGCGGATAATGTTGTCGTCATCCTGGATTATGTGCTCACTCTTGATGACGGTCGCGAAGTCGATCGCTCAAGTAAGGATGCACCGATGGAATATTTGCATGGATTCAATAATATAATCCCGGGACTTGAAAATGAACTTATCGGTATGTCTGTTGATGATGAGAAAGAAGTAATTGTACAACCTGAATTAGGTTACGGAGAGCGAGATCCCGATGGAGTGACTGAATTCCCGCGCGACACATTTCCGGGTTCCCTGAATTTAGAAGTTGGGGAACCTGTTATGATGCGCGACAAGGATGGCGGCGAGTCAATCCAGGCTTATGTTTCTGAGTTGCGTACAGACACGGTGCTGCTCGATTTTAATCATCCCCTGGCTGGTGAGACACTGCACTTCCACATTAGCATCACTGGACTGCGGGAACCAACGAGTGAGGAATTAGCTCATGGTCACGTTCATCACCCTGACCATAAACATTGAGCAAATCTTCCAATTATATCTTCGATGGAGAGCGTCTAATGAACTTATATTGTGGTAACTTAAATTGGCAAACTACCGAAGCTGATCTGCAAGCTGCTTTTGAAGCCTATGGTGAGGTAAGTTCTGTTACGATCATTAAAGATAAATATACTGGCCAATCTCGTGGTTTTGGCTTTGTCGAAATGACCAATGACAGCGAAGGCCAAGCTGCTATAGAAGGATTGAACGGTAAGGAAATTGATGGCCGTACCCTAAAAGTAGATAAGGCTCGTCCACGCGACGATTCACGCGATCGCGGTGGTGACCGTTATTGATCGATCCCAGTTTCCTCTCGATCACTTGAGAATATATAACTAATCTCTGTTTAACATTTCCCAGAGAGTAATTGCTGGAAATTAATATTCATCTAACCAGAGCAACCCTCAGATTAGGCTGCTCTGGTTTGTTTTATTTCTTAGAGGCAAATGAATTGGCAAATTGAATTATTGGTTCATTCCTCATGAATTTGATTCATAATCCTCATATTTCCCCTCTTCGATCAGATTGTAGATTTTCGAAACCTATCACTTAAATTTATAAGAAAGCCCTGTATAAGTTTGTGCCCAAAATTTATCAATATTTTATTTAGTTAATTATCCATTAACACCAAATCCGCGAGGTGTAACAATCCGGTAATAATTACGTTCTTTATTAAAGTGAATACTAACAAAAATGCAAGGAGTTCGTTTTTCCGATCCAATTATCAATATCGGGTGGGATGTGGTATCAACCTCAATTTCTAGTACCCATAACAATGAAAGGAATAAAACAGCCCCAATGAAGCATGGGTTACTCCTGTCAGCCTTTCTCCTTATACTCGTTGCTTGTTCTCCTTCTTTGGATTCTCAATCTCTTGCCCAATTCCAAAATGATGGTAATTCCACCGAATTAACTAACGAACAAAACGTTCCCCTTAGCACCCTGACCGGGTCATCATTTGCAGACCGGTTTCAGTCATTATTTATCGATCCGAACCAGGTTAAAATAATAGACAGCAGTCAGGTCGAATGGTCGGATACCTGTTTAGGAGTCGAGCAACCCGGAGTTGATTGTCGTCCCCAGTCTACCCCGGGATACCGGGTAGTCTTCGAGGCCAATGGCCTTCAGTTTGAGATTCACGCTGACAATGTTGGCGGTCAAGTCCAACCTGCTACCCTTGGCTTACAATGGACAAGAGAGGGCGGAGAAGATGGGGCATGCGACCGTTTGCTTATCTATCTGCCTGATTCTGCACATGCATGTTGGTGCCAATCAGGGGAGATGAAAGCTGCTTCTGTTAACCTGCAAGAGATTCTCTCGCCTGAAGAATACGAACAATTGATCGATGCACTGAGGAATTTTAGCGAGAACACAATCAATCAGCCAGCATCGGATGCTAATGAACCGGTAATGGTCACTCTGACATTTTACGGACAAGGGAAAACCTTCCCGCAATCAGATGATCAACAATCCTTGTTAGCATTGGCTGAGAATATTTTCGCACGTATCACCCCCTAATTTCCCATTGGAATATCATCAACGCAAAATTTCCTGATAGGGATTCAGGACTTTCATACATCCTTAACGGTTGGCCACAAGACTTTAATCAATCTTAGATTTTAATCGGAACGTAAATATTTT
>JAUWLJ010000083.1 GCA_030613705.1 Chloroflexota bacterium | reverse complement strand
CTGGTTGTGGCCACGCAGCGTCCCAGCACGGATGTGGTCACGGGTTTGATCAAGGCCAATTTTCCAGCCAGGATATCCTTTGCTGTGGCTTCATCAGTCGATTCGAGGGTGATTCTCGATGGGTCAGGAGCAGAATCGCTGCTTGGGCGGGGAGATATGCTCTTTCTGCCTCCAGAAGCAGGCTCTCCCATTCGAGCGCAAGGCGCGATGGTCACCGATCAAGAGATTGAACGGGTGATCACTTTTTGGCAGGAGAATCATCCCCAGGATGAAAGCCAAGTTCCTCCCTGGGATGCTTTGATGAAACAAGAAGCGATATTAGCTCAGAAAGACCAATTAATTGACAAAGCGATCGCAATCGTACAGGAAACTCAAAGGGCCAGTGCTTCCATGCTTCAGAGGCGTCTGCGGATTGGATATCCACGTGCAGCTCGGTTGATCGATGAATTAGAAGAACTTGGTGTGGTTGGACCTTCACAAGGAGGAGGCCGGGAACGTGAGGTACTGATCGGCCCTGAGGACGAGCTATCTGCTTGACAGTCTCTCTCGCTTGAGTTAGCATAACTGATCGTGAAATTTATGTCAGATAAAGGATTTAATTACCGTGGAACAAGCATCAGAGGATAAGAAGCAAGTTACATTTACCGACCAGATGCGCCTTCGATTCCGGGGGGTATTAGATCCGATCGGCGCGTTCTTAAATCGTATTGGATTGATGCCTAATACAATGACGATCCTGGGATTGCTAGGAAATACCATCGGTGCAATCCTGCTGGCTCAAGGTAGGATGACAATAGGGGGTTTAATCATACTTGCAATGGGACCGGTGGATGCACTAGATGGCACAATGGCTCGTCTGCGTGGAGAGTCCAGCGAATTTGGTGCTTTTGTTGATTCAGTAACAGACCGCTATTCAGAATTGGTGATTTTTGGCGGTCTGCTTATTTATTACAGTCAACAAGGTAACTGGACTGCTGCACTTGTGACTTACATGGCAGCTGGAGGTTCAGTGCTCGTTTCATATATCCGGGCGAGGGCATCGTCCCTCGGGTACGATACCAAAGTCGGGGTATTAACCCGCATGGAACGTTATCTGGTTTTAGCTCCGACGTTGGTTTTTAACATCCCATTGGTTGGCCTATGGATCATTGCCATACTTGCCAATTTCACTGCGCTGCAGAGAGTTGTGGATATACGTCGCCAAACCCGACCCAAGTGATCGGGTTTCAAGGAGAGATAAATGGGTATTCAGATTGGACAGATAACGATTTACTATTACGGAATTATCATTATGCTCGGGGCGGTAGCTGCTGCCTGGCTGGCTGCCGTGGAGGCACGTCGAAAAGGGCAAAGCAGCGAAATCGTTTGGGATGGGTTGGTATGGGTATTAATCGGAGGCATCATCGGCGCACGTATCTGGCACGTTTTAACCCCTCCCGCATCAATGGTTGAAGCTGGATACACTACTATGTACTATCTAACCCACCCGCTAGATGCGATCAATATTCGCGCGGGTGGTCTTGGTATCCCCGGAGCAGTCATCGGTGGATTGTTCGCATTGTATATATTCACTCGCAGAAGAAAGCTGGATTTTGGTTTTTGGCTGGATGTGGTTGCGCCTGCATTAGCACTGGGACAAGCAATAGGGCGCTGGGGAAATTTTCTCAACCAGGAACTCTACGGGAGTCCAAGCGATCTCCCGTGGGCGATTGAAATCCAACCTGAAAACCGTCTCCCAGGATATGAAAATCAGGCAACATTCCATCCTCTTTTCCTTTACGAGTCCATATGGAATTTTGGGATCGTTATTTTGCTACTTTGGTTAGGACGAAAATACAAGGACCGCTTGATCAACGGGGATTTATTCTTGATTTATCTAATCGCATACCCAATGGGACGGTTCTTCCTTGAATTCCTCCGCCTCGATCCAGCACAGGTGGGGGGGATAAATATCAATCAGACCTTGATGTTATTAGTGGCAATTTTCGCAACGGGTGCATTAGTCTGGCGGCATCGCAAACGAGGCAGATCGGATGTTAAGTCGGTTGGGGTCGAAAAATAGAAAAACGCTATTAGATAATAAATCATGATTGTCACTGAAGACCTCAGCAAAGAATTTGAGGAATTCATTGCGGTTGATGGAATAAACCTGAATGTCAGGGCGGGTGAGGTTTTGGCCCTTTTAGGGCCAAACGGTTCCGGAAAAACCACTACAGTACGCATGCTAACCTCAATCTTGCGACCCACGCATGGTCGGGCGCGTGTGGCAGGATTTGATGTGGTTGAAGAGGCAGACCAGGTGCGCGCAGCGGTTGGTGTTTTAACCGAACACCATGGATTATATTCACGGATGCCGGCTGATGAGTATCTAGATTTTTTTGGTCAGCTATATGGCATCGATCTACCGACTCGTCGAAAACGCGCCGACCATATGTTGGAAGAATTTGGATTAGGCCCGTTTAAAAAACGCAGGGTGGGAAATTTTTCGAGAGGTATGCAGCAGAAACTGGCATTG
Source organism: Chloroflexota bacterium (assembly GCA_030613705.1). Taxonomy (GTDB): domain Bacteria; phylum Chloroflexota; class Anaerolineae; order Anaerolineales; family UBA4823; genus PFL25. The sequence continues at coordinate 5,386 of JAUWLJ010000083.1, read as the reverse complement.
GCACGTACATTACTGCATGAACCCCCAGTTCTATTATTAGATGAACCTACATCCGCGATGGACCCGGAAAGTGCGCGTTTGGTTCGAGATGCCATCCAGGCCTTGCGCTCATCTGATCGAGCAATTATCCTCTGCACGCACAACCTGTCCGAAGCTGAGAAACTGGCAGATAAGATCGCCATTATTCGTTACGGATCAATCATTGCCGAAGGAACTACAGAAGAGTTGAAGCAAAGATTGCTCGGACCAGCAGTGTATGAAGTCCGGTTTGGCTTTTCCCAAAGTTGCGATCAACTGAAGCTGCCGAATGATTTGCAGATCAGCGCCCGTGGTGAGGGTTGGTTGCGCTATCGCTCCTCCCATCCGGAAGATGATAACCCATTTGTCTTACAGTATTTATTAAACCAGGGATTGAAGGTGGTAAGTTTGGAAGAAGTACCACGCAGCCTGGAGCAGATTTATCTGCAGGTGATGAACGAACCAGGGGTAATCCAATTAGAGCCATCCTATGTTGGATAAATTGCGACCCGCTTTTGTTATTACACGCCGAGAGGTACGGGACCAATTCCGTGATTGGCGGATTATGGGTCCCATATTGCTGTTGGTGGTCATGCTGCCTCTCTTGATGAATTATTCCTCCAGTCGATTTCTCGCCTTCGCGGATCGTTATGGAGCCCAGATTGAAGCCGCTCAGGTGTTCCCATTCCTGCTGATGGTTGTAGGTTTCTTCCCAGTTACCGTGGCACTGGTTTTGGCACTCGAAAGTTTCGTGGGTGAAAAAGAACGACGCAGCATCGAGCCCTTACTGAGCAGCCCATTGAGCGATTTCCAAATTTATTTTGGCAAGCTGTTGGCAGCGTTAATACCCTCCTTAATGGCTAGCTATCTCGGTATGGCTTTGTATTTGATCTGGGTTTATTTTCAAGGTATTTGGTTTCCAACTGGGGGTTTATTGGTGCAGATATTTGCCTTAGCCACAACGAACTGTTTATTAATGGTGAGCGGCGCGGTAGTAGTATCATCGCAAACCACTTCGATGCGAGCAGCAAATTTGTTAGCAGTCTTTATTATCCTACCGATGGCTGTCTTGCTCCAGGCTGAGAGTGCGGTAATTGTTTGGGCAAAGGATGCTGTACTGCTCTGGACCTTGGTCGGCGAAGTCATCGTTGCCATTTTGCTAGTCAGGATAGGAATCGCCCATTTCAATCGTGAAGAACTAGTCAGCAGAGAATTTGATTCCTTCGACCTGCGAGGGGGGGCTTCATCCTTTTGGAAGGATTTTCGAGGGGATGCGAATTCACCATTGGATTGGTATCGGCGGGAGCTGCGGGAAACATTTGTGAAGATGCGACTGCCCGCTCTTTTGGTAATAGCAGTCTTGATCGGAGGGCTCGTTCTAGGAGCCAGCCTGGCAGACCAATTCGTTATACCGTCAGATTTTATCAGCGTCGATTCGATCAAAGGTGGGACGATCGAGGGTATTCAGAACGTACGTTTTTTTGACAACAGCAGTATTCCAGTGGTTTGGCTGAACAATCTGCGGACCATATTCCTGGCGACTATCGCAGGATTGTTGTCTTTTGGAGTGCTGGCGATGATCGTGATGGTCGTGCCAATCCTATTGATTGGGTTCTTTACGGCGACAATTGCCAGCGCGGGTCTGTCTCCAGTATTATTCCTGCTTGCGTTTGTGGTACCTCATGGTATATTGGAGTTTCCGGCGCTCATATTGGCTGGTGCAGCGATCTTGCGTCTTGGAGCTACACTAGCATCACCATCACCCGGACAGACAATTGGAGAAGCGTTTTTGGGGGGGATGGTAGATTGGGCAAAAGTGATGGTAGGTATAGTGCTACCACTCTTGCTCGGAGCAGCAATTTTAGAAGTCTTGGTGACACCAAGAGTGGCTATGTGGATATTTGGTGGATTATAAAATTATTGTAAGGAGTGAGATCAAAGGAAATTACATGGCAAAAGTGATCATTTTAGGTTCATCCAATGCAATCCCCGCGGAAAATCATGAGAACAGCCACATGGCTTTGGTTGGAGACGATAGATTAGCTCTGATCGATTGTGTCAACAACCCAATAGTCAGGTTACGTAAAGCTGGTTTGGATGTAGAAGATGTGACCGACATAATCTTGACTCACTTCCATCCAGATCATGTATCTGGAGTCCCGTTGCTTTTAATGAATTTGTGGTTGTTAGGTCGTAAAAAGGAATTACGGATTTATGGTTTGGATTACACCTTGGATAGGCTTGGGACGATGATGGATCTCTATGGTTGGGATACATGGCCGCGGTTCTTCCCTGTAAAGATGCATAGATTAGAGGAGAAGGACATGTCCTTGGTCCAAGAGAATGATCAATGGCGAATATTCTCATCTCCTGTGAAACATATCATTCCAAATATTGGTCTGCGCATTGAATTTCCCGAATCTGGGAAAGTGTTTGCATATTCATGCGATACTGAACCTTGTCCTCAAGTGGTTCAATTAGCGAATGGTGCCGATATCTTAGTCCATGAATCAGCAGGAGCTTCACTGGGGCACACAGATGCAGCTCAGGCAGGAAAGATTGCAGAAGGCGCAGGTGCTGACAGCCTTTACCTTATCCATTATCCGAATGGAAGATTCAAGGACAATGATATTATTGCCAAAGCCTCACAGGAATTTAATGGACCAGTAAGATTGGCCGAAGATTTTATGGAGTTCGAGTTCTAAATTCGGGGGAATCCTTGGTAGAACTATCTACCAATAACAAGAAGCTGTTAATTACCAGCCTTCAATGAAAGGAGTCCAATCCTTGTTTTGGGTTAAGTGCTTGGCGAAGATATAAACTGCCGAGGAAGGTGGTTCGGATGGTTTTCGTAAGAGATGCAAATGAGCTTGATCAAGCGTACGGCCTCCCTTGCGATGATTGCAGGCTGGACAGGCTGCTACCAAATTGCTCCATTTATGCTTACCCCCCTGGCTGCGTGGAATTATATGGTCGATCGTCAGCCGGGCAACATTCTTTCCACAATACTGACAGGTGTAATTATCGCGCCGCAAGACTTCCCGTTTACTTAATTTGACTCTTGTGCGAGGTCTTTTGATCATCCTTTCAAGGCGAATAATCGATGGACGTGGGTATTTCTGCGACACGGTATGAATAAATCCGCGCCCATTGAGGATGATTGAAGCTTTACTGGTCATCATCAAACCGATGGCGCGCCGTGTGTTGCAGATGTTTAGCGGCTCAAAATTCGCGTTCAATACCAGAACTGGTTCCAACATAATCACACCTTAACTTTGCGAATTATAGCACGGGTTTTCCACCAAATAAATAGGATCGATTCTAAATTAATGAAGCGGATTTACGCCTTCTTGCATAGATTAGTATAAAATCCTTTATAATCTACCCAATGAATATGCAAGCGGAGCGACAAGTGTACAACCCTGAGTTAGTCTCCAGACGAAGTGAATTAATCGCCTGGGGGAGTGCAATACTGGTAATTGGCACCTGGATTCTGTTATTATTTTATGTTCAATCATTGTCTTTCTGGCTGTCGCTCCTGGGCATACCTCTAATCCTTATTGCAGCAGGTATGAGCCTGGGTAACTGGATAGACCGACACACTGTTTTGAAATTAGATTCTGAGAGCATCTTCTTCAGCAACGGCTTACGCCATGTGCAATTAAAGTGGCAGGAGATCCAGGAAGTGAGAGTCCTGCCAGCCCAGTGGGGGAAAAAGGTGCAGGTTTTTGGCGAACGGTCTTACTTTGGATTTCACACGCTTGGTGAAGTGAGGGCGAATGGAAAAGTGTTAGGCCGTACGGGATTCGTGGATGGCGATCGAGTATTAGAACAAATTCTTGACCGAGCAGCATTGAGTGAGGTCAAACAAGTCGAACTGGGAGGTCAGCAAGAAGGTTATTATTACTCACGAGAATGAAATTTCTGCGATGGGCATGAGGCGCCCTCTGCGCAGAGGGCGTGTTTTGTTTATATAAGCCCTGAGAGGCTTTAGGGCAGGATGGCATTTCCTGGAATAAGTCTTCCAGGTGAAATATTGAGGAGGTGAAAGATAAATATGAATATCGAAGAACAAGTTTCATACCTGATGCGCGGTACTGAGTATGGCGATGAAGATTTAAAGAAATCGATGGCTGATGAATTGCGCCAACGATTAATTGAAACAGAGGCAGAAGGCCGTCCACTGAGGGTGTACTGTGGTTACGATCCTCGCACAACGGATATTCATATCGGTCATACCATCACCATGCGCAAATTACGCCAGTTTCAAGAATTGGGTCACGAAGTGACTTTCTTGATCGGAACCTACACTTCCTTGATAGGCGATCCCTCAGATAAAGATAAAATGCGCCCCCAGCTAACACCGGAGGAAGTGGAACACAATGCCCGCACATATGCGCAGCAGGCATTTAAGATCCTTGATCCAGAAAAGACCAAGGTACGCTACAATGCCGAATGGCTTTCCAATTTGACTTTTGCTGATTTGATCAATCTGGCATCGAATTTCACGATTCAACAATATCTCACCCGGGATAATTTCAGACAACGCTGGGAAAATAGGGACGCGATCTATTTGCATGAGACTTTTTACGCCATCATGCAGGGTTATGATGCATATTCCTTGAGAGCAGATGTACAGATCGGTGGAACTGATCAGCTCTTTAATATTGTCACCGCGGCACGCAAGGTGATGAATTTCTTGGGCGAAAAACCCAATATCGCGATCATCATGGCCATCCTTGTTGGTACGGATGGCGAGGTCAAGATGAGCAAGTCGATCGGCAACCACATCCCTATCCTGGCTCCCCCGGATGACATGTATGGCAAGGTGATGAGCATTCCAGATCAAGCGATGAGCAATTATTTTCCTCTCGTGACACGCTGGCCAGAAGAAGAGATCGAAGCCTTAGAAACCGGGCTTAAGGAGGGACATCTGCACCCGCGGGATGTAAAAATGAAACTGGCGCGGGAGATCGTCGAGATCTTCCATGACCAGGAAGCTGCAACGAGCGCCGAGAAGAATTTTGTGCGCGTCTTCCAAAAGCATGATCTGCCAGAAGATATGCCGGAGTACGCACTAAAACCCGGGCAGAGTGTGCTGGATGTACTGGAAGCCAGTGGGATGGTCAAATCACGCAGTGAGGGACGACGCTTGATCAACCAGAATGGGGTGCGCCTGGATGGGGAGGTGCTTGACGATCCTAACCAACCTTTTCCGCACTCTGGTGTGCTGCAGGTCGGCAAACGGCGTTTCACAAAAGTCCAATAGCACTCAAGTCCCGCAGGCCGATGAACAACAGCCTGCGGGACTTTTCTTTTCTGAGCAGGATTCCTTGACTACTGAACAAACGTTCTATTATAATGTACT
>JAUWLJ010000220.1 GCA_030613705.1 Chloroflexota bacterium | reverse complement strand
TATCAGCTGGCGTACCCTCTCATCAGGAACGGCATCAATTTCAGTGTAGCGATTCAAGCCGACTTCAATTACCATGCCCTGATCTGGTCCTTCGACAAGGTGAATTCCCTGATCATCGAGGTGGATGCCTTCCAGCTTGGCTTGCAAGATCTCATCTATCTGGGCCACAATACTCAAATCAGGATCACTTGATCCAGGTTTTTCCAACGGCTGGAGAGAACGACTGAAGATCTTTAACGGATTGAGACTGGTGCTTTTCGTCGCATCTCCGGGTGTAGAAGCTGCTGGTTTGAAGGTTTCAGGTTGGGTTGGGGACACAGGGCTTGGTGAAACATCCATCCAGGCGTGCAGTTCTCTAAGTAAACCAGTAATACGGCGGCTCTGATCGGTGTGCAATTCGCTACCCTGGTAATGGGATACACCATCCATTTCGATCATTAATCGCCGGTCTTTCCCTTCGCGCCAGATGCGGATACTGCCCTCCGAGTCGGTTAGCCCCCGCTCCTGGGAAGGTGGCTCGGGAGAAGACCTCCTGCGAAAAGTAAAGAATAACGCTGCAAATAAGAAACCGATCACAATACCAATACCGGTCAGCAAGATCACTCCAGTTAAATCCATTTGACTCGCTCCTCTAGGAGGGTAATCCACTCAACCATCATTCTCCACTTCCGGCGATGAGGGAGACGGCTGGCAATTCACACAGAAGTGGGTCCCTCTTTGACCCACCAGAATGCGCTGGATGGGTGCACCGCAGGTCGGGCAGGGATCGCCAGTGCGCTGGTAGACCGTGAAATAATTCTGGAAATCTCCTCCGCGATATATCCAATCGATGCTAGCTCCCTGGCGACGGATGCCTTCTTCCAGCACCTGCCTGATGCTGGACCACAGGCGTTCGGATTGAGAATTATCCAGTGTATTCGATATCAGCAATGGATGTAACCTTGCCCGGTGCAGCGCTTCATCAGTATAAATATTGCCCAATCCGGCAATGAAACTCTGGTCGAGCAGCAGCGGTTTCAATTGGCGGCGATGCGCTTGCAGCCGTTGATGAAGTACTTGGTGAGTGAAGTCACCATTCAGGGGCTCCGGGCCGAGATTCCCGACTACAGCCTGCGGGTCAGCAACCAGCCAAATTCGCCCAAACTTGCGCGTATCGTTGAAGGCCAGGCGGATGCCACCATCCAGATCTAGCATCATGCGATGGTGCGGTGCCACAGGTTCGGTCTGTTTTTCAATAACCAGATCGCCGCTCATTCGCAAGTGGATCAATAATGTGTCATCAGAGAATTGCATCATGATATATTTCCCCCGCCGTCCCACATCTCTAACTATCTGTCCGAGGATGCGCTCCCGGAATTCAAGCGCCGTGCGATCAGCAAGCGAACCTTCCAAGAGAAGAAGGCTGTCCTCGACGCGGCGCCCGATAATGGATTCGCCACCTCGTCCACCATTTCTTAGCGCATTACAGATGGTCTCGACTTCGGGCAGCTCAGGCATACTTTATTCGTTGAACATCTCCCCCACACTGCGACCCTCATGTGCCCGGCGGATAACTTCGCCAAGAAGAGGTGCCACAGAGAGTACTTGCAGCTTACCAGCTAGCTTTTCGCGCTTCCATTCCGGGATGGGCACAGTATCGGTGGTGATGATCGCTTTTAGAGGCAGTTCTGCCAGCTGGTCGACTGCATTTTCTGAAAATATGGGATGGACGCAGACAGTATATACGTCGCGCGCTCCCATTTCTTTGACGAGTTCAACCGCCTGGACGATCGAGCCAGCTGTGTCGATCTCATCATCGACCACAATTACATCGCACCCCTCGACATCACCAATCAGGGTCAGGGCAGCTGGACGAGCATCATCACCGGAACGACGTTTCTCGACAAAGGCGATCGGCGCATCAAGGCTGGCAGCGAAATTACGACCCTTTTTAGCGAAACCGAGGTCGGCAGCCACTACCACGGGATCTTTCATTTTCAAACGCAAATCAAACATGTGCGCGGTAAGTATATGAAATGCGGTTAGTACATCACCCGGAATAGAGAAAAAACCTTGAATCTGCCCGGCATGCAGATCTAAGGTCATGTAGCGATCTGCCCCAGCGATCTCGATCATGTCCGCCACCAAGCGAGCAGTAATGGGCACGCGTGGCATGTCTTTCTTATCCGATCGAGCATAACACATGTAAGGGATAACCGCCGTAATCCGCCCCGCTGAGTCTAATCGTAACGTCTGCAGCATAATCAACAGCTCCATCAGGTTACGATGAACAGGCCGGGTAGTGGTCTGGATCACATACACATCCTGACCTCGCACGCTCTTATGCAGTTTTACAAAAAGGTTGTCATTGGGGAAGAGAGTCACATCCCGGCCGCTGAGCGGCAATCCTAGGTAGCGGGAGATTTGGGCAGCTAAATCCGGAGAACCAGTTCCACAGAAAAGCTTAATCTCACCATATAAAGCATATTCAGGCGCGGGTTTATTCTGGGGCATATCTACCCTCCAATTATTCCGCCCATTCGGGGCGTAATACACTCATAAATAGCACATCATGGAATTGACCATCATGATATTCTGCCTGGCGTTGGCGACCTTCGTGGATAAACCCGGCTTTCTCATAAGCACGGATGGCGCGCGGATTATCCTCAAACACACGCAGGAATATGCGATGCAGGTTCAATGTGGAAAAGCCATGCCGCAAAAGCAATCTCACCCCCTCGGTGCCATAACCCTGATCCCAATAGTTCTTATCGCCGATGAAGATGCCCAGTTCTGCGTTACGATTGCGCCAGTCGATGCTGAAGAAGCCGGAATTGCCGATCATCTGCCAGCCATCGTCTTGCCTGGCTTCAATACACAGGGGGCGCTCTTCATTCGGACTCTTGAGCATTTTATCAAACCAATTCTCCTCTTCAGCCATGGAAAGAGGGGTGTGCATGGATAATCCCTGGGAAACCTCAGGATCATTGAGCCATTCGACAAATTGGGGTAAGTCTTCCTTCTCAACGTGTCGCAAGCGAATCCGATCTCCATCAATCATATCTTGTGCCCTCCATCCAGTAATGCCTCCACTGCCTGGTGTGGAGAAATCTGGCGCGCAATCAAGGATTCCAGGATTTCCTGGTATTGAGAATCAGAGACCCCTTCTCTCCAGCGAGAGACCAGATTCCCTTGGATGAGCAGCTCCAGCTCAGCCTGTAAACGAATCCTATCGCGGTCCTGTCGTTCACCGGTGATTTCCAGGTGATGCTGGTGATCAGCGATGGCCTCCACTAGCTCGGGCAGGCCATCCCCTTGTGTGGCAACCGTGCGCACGATGCGAGGAACCCAAAGAGAGTCATCATTGGATTCCCGTTCCGGCAATGGGATAGTTTCATCCAGGCCATGATGCTTGAAAATACGCCGGGTTGGATGGGCAAGCTCGAGCATACTCCGCAAAGCCCGCTCGGTGTTTTCCACACCTGGGCGATCAGCCTTGTTCACCACCAGTATGTCGGCTATCTCAAGGATGCCAGCTTTAAGGGCCTGGATCTCGTCGCCCAACCCAGGCGCTTCAACCACAAGCGTGGTATGGGCCAGCCGAGCGATGTCCACTTCAGCCTGTCCAGCGCCCACCGTCTCGATCATGATGATCTCAAACCCGGCCGCATCGAATACCTGCACCATGCTGGCTGTGGTGGGCGCTAAGCCTCCCAGCGATCCGCGCGCGGCCATAGAACGGATAAAAACTCCAGGATCACCAGATAGATCTCGCATACGCACCCGGTCACCCAGGATCGCCCCCCCAGTGAAGGGGCTGGAAGGATCAACAGCAACAATGGCAACTTTACGTTTGGATAACCCTGGTGGTGGATGGCGGTAGTAATGAGCCAGGCGATTTACCAGTGTAGATTTACCAGTCCCTGGTGCGCCAGTAACACCAACCAGGTGCGCTTGACCTGTATGCGAAAACAATTCCCCCCGGGCTGCACGACCGGAGGGATGATCGTTTTCAATCTGCGAGAGCAGTCTCGCTAATGCGAGGCGTTCACCAGCCAAGACAGAGGATGCCAATGACATATACAATATGGGAGTCAGGGGGCAGGAGTTCCGATCACAGCCTGGCGAACATCACGGATGATATCCCCAGTCAGCGTACCAGGGCCAAAGACACCCGTTACACCGGTCTCCATCAAGCGAGGGACATCTTCATCGGGGATAATGCCCCCCACAAAGACCTTAACATGTTCCTGCCCGTTGGCTTTGAGAAGTTCGAGCACGCGCGGCACAAGCGCCATATGCGCGCCGGAGAGAATGGAGAGACCAATCACATCAACGTCCTCCTGCAAGGCTGCTTCAGCGACCATCTCTGGGGTCTGGCGTAGACCGGTATAGATGACCTCCATACCTGCGTCACGCAAGGCACGGGCGACTACTTTTGCTCCACGGTCATGTCCATCTAAACCGGGCTTTGCGACCAGGACGCGGATCTTACGTTCGCTCATCCTACCTCCCTGGGATCCAAGGTTTGCCTTCGATTATACCGCGTTCACCCATCCGCTGGATGGGGATGAACCAAAGTAAAGCCTTTTTAACATTATATGAATGGCTTTCGATTTGGGGATTTCGCATGAATTAATTAGATTGTATCAATCTAGCGTGTGCCGTTCCATGGGTTTTTAACAAGACTATTCGCTTGGCGCACTTAACTCGAAATTAGTTTCCCACAAAAAATGTACTAAATGGTTG
>JAUWLJ010000349.1 GCA_030613705.1 Chloroflexota bacterium | reverse complement strand
GCAAGTTCCACAATCGAGAGATTTAAATTAGCTCACAACTAGTTCCCCCTTATATGAAGTACTTCATAGAAGTATGCAGATATATAGAATTTGATTAAAATCGTTTGATCGAATGAGAGTGAGTGTTCTGAAAACAACGGTATCCCTCCTCACCTTGATGGTGACTTTATTCTTGTGCAGCACAGCGCTGGCGCAGAGCGGCGATCCCCCCACGCCTGAACCTATCATCCTCACCGATGATCAAGGTGAATACCCGTTGGGATTGTACCTGGAAATCCTGGAGGACCCCAGCGGGGAGCTGACCATTGAAGACATCTCTTCCCCGGAATTCGACTCGCAATTTACCCCCAGTCAGGTAGAAGTGCCGAATATTGGATTCACGGAAAGCGCAATTTGGGTGCGATTTCAAGTTCAATACGAAACCCGATTGACCAACCAGTGGCTGTTAGAGGTGGCTTTTGCCAATATTCATTTCATCGACCTGTACACTCCCACGCCAGGTGGGGAGGGATTTGCTGTCAAGCAAACCGGAGCCATGCGACCGCCCGAGACACGCGACATCCTCCACCCACAATTTGTTTTCAAACTGACCGTTCCAACCCAAAGCCAGCAAACCGTCTACCTGCGCTTCGAAAGCGGGGCCTCGATGATATTACCGATCAGCCTGTGGAAGCCTGACGCTTTCATTAATGAGTCTCAAGGCTCCCAGATACTGCACTGGTTGTACTTCGGCGCATTGATCGGTCTACTGATTTATAACTTGTTCTTACTTTTTTCATTACGGGAGGTAAGCCACCTTTATTTAGTGATTTTAATTACCAGTTGGGTTGTCTTCGATTTGGCCTATGCCGGTTATTTGGAAGTTTACATCATTCCAAATCTCTATTACCTGAGACAATATTATGTACCGCTATCTTTTGCGCTAGTTTTTATCTCGATGGTCCTGTTTACCGATACTTTTCTGGAACTGAAGGCGGTGCTACCAAAACTTCACCGGGTGAATATGGCCATATTAGGAGTCTGGGGAGTGCTGCTGCTCCTGATACCGTTCGCCAGCTATCAAATCCTTGCCATTCTGATGGTGCCTTGGGCATTGCCAACCCTGGTGGCGGTCCTGGTAGGCGGGGTTGTTACCTGGCGGCAAGATTTCCGTCCCGCCCGCTTCTTTATGATCGCCTGGTTCGGTCTGATTGTTACTTTTATACTGGTACTGCTGGTGCGGCTGGGAGTCATCCCCAGTACATTATTCACTGAGAATGCCTATCGCCTGGGATGGGTGTGGATGGCGGTCTGCTGGTCGTTTGCCATTGCCGAGCGCACCAACCTGCTGAAAGCCGAGACAGAAGCTGCCAACCTCGATTTACGGAACAGCGAGCACCGGCTGTCTCAAATCCTGGAAGGCTTGCCTCTCGGAGTTGTCGTCTATGGCAAAGCTCAAAAACCTCACTATGTCAACCAGCGCACGATCGACATCCTCAGCAACCCGGACAGGGACATCCAGGTGGATATCTCCGCCGGGCGTACATTAGCACAGGCGATGAGTTATTTCTCTTTTAAGGTGGCAGGCAGCCATCAAGAATACCCCATGGAGCACTTTCCGGTATATCGCGCATTGCATGGCGAGCCGGCTTCAGTTGATAACATCGAGGCAGACCTGGTGGACAGGCGAGTCCCGTTGGAAATCTGGGCTAGTCCGATCCGAGATGAGGCGGGTGATGTCGAATCTGCCGTGGTGGCCTTCCAGGATATCACCCAACGCAAACAGGCGGAAGCCGAGCTGGCTGAATACCGCAAACATCTCGAGCTGCTGGTCGAAGAACGAACCGCAGCGTTAAATGCAGTCAATGAGCAATTACAGCTGCGCCTTGAATGGTTATCTGCCATCAATATGGTCAATCAGATCATGGCTCGTTCGGCTGACTTCACGGAAATCTACGAAAAGATTATCGAAATCATCAATCAGTTATTTGCTTCAGAAGATGCATTCATTGCTGAATTGGACGGGGATAGTAAGAGATTGAGGATCCTGGCCCACTCCTGCCGCGATGATTCTCACCCTGATCTGGTGGGATCGATCACATCGCTCAGCGATACTATTCAGTCCAATCCGAACATAAAAGGTGGAAAGCTGGCAATTTTCGCGAGAGACCCACTAAGCTTGCTGAACGGACCCATTGGCGTGCACTTCCAGGGTACAAAGATCCATACCATCGCACTGGTACCATTAAACCTGCGGGAAAGGGTCATCGGTTTCTTGGGAGTGGAGCTGCATGATAAAGAACGAACTTTTACGACTGAAGAAACCACGCTGTTAAGTATTTTTTCTTTCGATATCGCAAAATTAATCGAAGATAGCCATCTGTTCGAGCAGACGAAGGCGCTGATCACAGCTGAAGAACGCAACCGCCTGGCGCGCGCCCTGCACGCCTCGGTGACGCAGGTGCTGTGCTCCACCACCCTGCTAGCGGAGGTGCTGCCTAAAATATGGCGCCGCGATCCAGAACAAGGTCTTCAAAGACTAGATAAACTGCGGCGGTTAACACGTGGCGCGCTGGCTGAGATGCGCACCATGCTGCTCGAGCT
>JAUWLJ010000160.1 GCA_030613705.1 Chloroflexota bacterium | reverse complement strand
AAAAGTGGATGTTTTTTTACGATGGCTGAGCAGTTACAAATCTAATCATGAATGAGTTGCTTATTCGTGGAATGAAAGTGTAATATGGATACCCGTCCTTCACCCATAGCTGGTCGCTGGTACCCTGGGGATTCTGGGCAGCTGGCAAGCAGTGTTGATGGTTATATCGATGCCGCTCATTTGCCTGAAATTAAGGGTGAGGTGATTGCGATCATGGTCCCCCATGCCGGGCATGTGTACTCTGGTCCGGTGGCTGGTTATGCATTTGGCGCCGTGCGGGGTATGCAGCCGGAGCTGGTGGCGATCGTGTCCCCAATGCACCAGCCTTATTCGCAGCCATTGTTGACTTCTGCCCACCAGGCATACCAGACGCCACTCGGTTCGATCATTGTCGATCAAGGCGCTGTTGCAGAGCTGGACCAGCAGCTAGAGGCCGAACTGGGGTTTGGCCTGACCCCTGTACGAAACGATACGGAGCATTCACTGGAGATCGAACTTCCCTTCCTGCAGCGGGTTTTGAGCGGTAAATTTCGCTTGCTGCCAGTGATGGTACGCGATCAAACTGCCAGAGTGGGAGAGGCTTTGGGGAAATCATTGGCGAGAGTCCTGGCGGACAAAGCCGCTCTTCTCGTCGCCAGCACCGACCTGTCTCATTTCTATCACCAGGAACAAGCTATCAAATTGGATATGGAAATGCTCCACCAGGTAGAAGCGTTCGACCCACTAGGGGTATTGCAGGCAGAAGAAGAGGGTAAAGGTTTCGCCTGTGGGAAGAACGCATTAGCGGCGGTGCTCTGGGCCGCCAGAGATATGGGCGCGAACAAGGTGCAAATCCTCAAACACGCGACTTCCGGTGATGTGACTGGGGATTATTCGGGAGTTGTTGGTTATGCGGCCGCGGTGATTACCCGCGCTGAACCGGAGGTGAGTTCAAGCTAATTATGGAAAGCACGCTTACGCTCGATTTGCTCGGGTTAGTCGGAGTTATATTTCTAGTCTTACTCAACGGTTTCTTTGTGGCAGCCGAGTTTTCCCTGGTTAGTGTCCGAAAGACACGGATTGCTGAACTCGTCGAACAGGGCAACACCTCCGCAGAAACTGTCCAAAAGGCGCTCGAAAATCCTGACCGGGTGATAGCCGCCACCCAACTGGGGATTACCCTGGCCAGCCTCAGCCTGGGGTGGATAGGGGAACCTGCCCTCTCGCACCTGATCGAACCGGTTATTGAATTATTTCCCCTCGACTTGCGTCCTGGACTGTCGCACAGTTTATCCGCCGGATTTGCATTTGCTATGATCACTTTTCTGCATGTGGTCGTGGGAGAATTAGCTCCGAAATCTATCGCCCTGCAAAATCCGGCCAGGACTTCACTGGTTGTCGCCCGGCCAACTTTGTGGAGCGAGCGCCTGTTCAAACCTTTCATCTGGGCTCTCAACGGAACCGGGAATGCCCTCCTGCGCCTAGTTGGTATGGAGCCAGCTTCTGGACATCAACTCGTCCACTCAGTTGAAGAACTAAAGATGCTGGTCGCCGAAAGCGCTGAAGTAGGGGCGGTCGCCCGCCAGGAGAGTGAACTGCTGCACGCGATCTTCGATTTTGGAGACCTGCTGGTGCGCCAGGTGATGATCCCTCGGACTGAGATCATCGCGGTGGAAGCCGACCTGCCTTTAGCAGAGATCATCCCATTGATCACCGAATCGACTTACACAAAATTTCCGGTTTATGATGATGATCTCGACAACATCCTGGGGATCACCCATGTCAAGGATTTGCTGCGCACAATGCAAGAAGCTGGTTGGCAGAAGTCAACCGCACGATCGTTGGTCCGCGAAGCGATGTATGTACCCGAGACATTGCCGATCAGCACATTGCTATGGCGGTTCCGGGAGGAACGCCAGCATATCGCAATCATCTTGGACGAGTTCGGTGGTACTGCGGGATTGGTGACTCTGGAAGATCTTTTGGAAGAGATCGTCGGCGAAGTCAGCGATCCTTTTGATAAATTCACCCCGGAGATCGAAACCCTCGCGGATGGCTCGCTTCTGATTGACGGTCTAGCCCTGATCGAGGATGTGAACAAATCTCTTGATCTCGATCTGAACGATCCTGCCTACGATACGATTGCAGGATACACGCTGGGTAAGTTGGGACGCATCCCCAAGGTAAATGACAGCGTCGAATTTGACAAAATCCTGATCCAGGTGGAAGCAATGGATGGGATGCGGATCGAACGCTTGAGACTGACCCGTCTTGAAGATGAAATATCCGCGGAGTAATTACCAGCGGAAGGAAGACAACCCAGCCCCAGCATTGTACGGTATTCTTTAGCGCAATATGCCCACCTATGTAGAAATCGTGGTCAATGTCCCTCAGGTGGAGGGCGTTTTTCATTATCATCTGCCCCCGGAGTTGGAAGATCAGGTACTTCCAGGTCATCTGGTTGAAGTGCCATTCGGCAAGCAGCGTGTTCAGGGGGTAGTCTTGAGGCAGATAAGCCAACCATCAGTCAGCGAAACGCGACCTGTAAGCGCATTGATCGATGGATCGGTGGTTCTGACGACCGCGCAGCTGGCCCTGGCAGAGCACCTGGCAGACAGCACTCTGGCTCCCTTATCGGCATGTATCAACTTGATGCTGCCAGTTGGGCTGACCCAAATGGGGGACACTTTATACACCATCAGCGGTCGTCCGAAAACAGTTGCTAAGCAGCCGCCGACCGATATACAGCGCCGGGTGCTGGATTTACTAAGCGATCGAGGCCCGCTTTTGGGGCGACAGATCGACAGGGCGATTCCCCGGGTGAGGTGGCGTCAATCTATCCGACCGTTAATCCGGCGTGGTCAGATCAATACCCAACCGGTGCTGCCGGCGCCCAGCGTACAGCCGAAGTCGGTGCGCACGGCTCGCCTGGCATGTGCACCGGAGATCGCAGCGAGCAAGATGGACGATTTAGGACGCAAAGGAAGCCAAGCACGTGAGCGGCGACAGGCGATGTTGAGCTACCTGCTGGAAGAGCCCGGCCCCATTGATGTGAGCTGGATATACGCTGCCTCCGCTGGCAGCTTGCAGGATCTACGCTACCTGGCCGAAAGAGAGCTGGTCGTGCTCGGCGAGAGCCAGGTCTGGCGTGATCCACTGGAGGGAATGGAATTTGTCACCAAGGAACCGCCAACATTAACCAAGGATCAAGAAACTGTTTGGGGAGAGATCTATTCTGCATTCCAACAGACAAGTGATGGACGGACACAGCCTCCATACCTGCTGCATGGTGTCACCGGTTCAGGGAAGACAGAAATTTACCTGCGGGCGGTGAGAGAGGTGATCCAGAGAGGCCAGCAAGCGATCATCCTTGTCCCCGAGATCGCCCTAACACCGCAAACCGTGCGGCGTTTCCTGGCCCGGTTCCCCGGTCAAGTGGGTTTAGTTCACTCCAGGCTCTCGACAGGAGAGCGTTATGATACCTGGCGCCGGGCGCGACAGGGGGATTTAGGAGTCGTAGTCGGACCACGCTCAGCATTGTTTACGCCTTTACCCAATCTAGGCTTGATCGTGGTCGATGAGTGTCACGATGACACCTATTATCAGGGCGAGATACCGCCCTATTATCATGCCCGGCGAGCGGCTGTTGCTTACGCCAAGCTGACTGGAGCCATTTGTTTGCTGGGCTCAGCAACGCCAGACCTGGACAGCCAATATAAGGCTGAGCAGGGCCAATGGCGTTACCTGCACCTGCCCGCCCGCATCCTGGCTCACCGGCAGGCAGTTGAAGAGCAATTGGAACGCCTCTCCTTACAAGCAGGTGCTTCCCAATACCAGCCTCTGGAGCACCAGGCGGAAACCATCGAACTGCCTCCAGTGCATGTGGTTGATATGCGTGATGAATTAAAATCTGGCAACCGATCGATATTCAGCCACCCCCTGCGCGAATCACTCCGGCGGGTATTGGAGAATAACCAGCAGGCAATTCTCTTTCTTAACCGCAGGGGGACTGCGACCTACATCTTCTGCCGTGATTGCGGCCGCAGTTTACTCTGTCCACGCTGTGATACCCCGCTGACCTATCACCATCCCAGGCGATCTCCAGCCAACCTCGTTCCAACATCAAGCCTAGCAGAACTAATCGAATCCGAAAAAACCAGACCTGGTCCCACCTTAACCTGTCATCACTGCGGCTACCAGCGCAAAATGCCCCGCACCTGCCCACATTGCGGCAGCACGCATATTCGCCAGTACGGCACGGGGACCGAACGTGTTGAGGCTGATCTTCAAACCCTGTTCCCCCAAGCGCGGACCCTGCGCTGGGATTACGATACAACCCGCAAGAAAGGCGCTCACGAGATCATCATGAGCCATTTTCTCGCCCACCGCGCGGATGTTCTCATCGGCACTCAAATGCTGGCCAAAGGGTTGGATTTACCTCTGGTTACCCTGGTTGGTGTGGTTCTGGCAGATGTCGGTTTGAATCTGCCCGATTACCATGCCGCAGAACGAACATTCCAGGTATTAACTCAGGTGGCTGGCCGCGCCGGACGCAGCCCGCTTGGAGGAGAGGTGATTCTGCAGACTTACCAACCGGAGAACTATGTGATCCAGGCAGCCGCAGCCCACGATTTCTACGCTTTTTACCAGCAGGAGCTGGAAAACCGGCGCCAGATTGGGTACCCGCCTTTCAGCCAGCTGGTGCGTCTAGAGTACAGGCATTCGGACCGGTCTCAAGCAGAGAAAGCCGCCCAAGAACTGCAGCAAAGAATTCGCCAGTGGCTGGCGAGCGAGGGCAGGAAAGCCACCCACGTGATCGGTCCCGGGCCCCCTTTCTACGCGCGATTAAAGGGCAATTACCGCTGGCAGATCATCTTACGGGGACCTGACCCGCTATCATTATTACGTGGTCGCCAGTTGAGGGGCTGGCGAATCGAGGTTAACCCGCCAAACTTGCTATAATATCAGCAGACCAAAGTTGGTGCAGGTAAAGTAGTTATCAAAGATTCTCAGATGGTATTGTGATAAGCAATTTTCTTGTCAGGAGTTCAGGATGGATCAAATGCAGCGCGAATTATTGACCTGGAAAGATGTAGATGGTCTGATCGATCATCTGGTCCCCCAATTTGAAGGTGGGTTCGAAGCCATGATGATCATCACCCGTGGAGGCATCATTCCCGGCGGCTTACTGGCGGAAGCGATGGACATCACGCACATCCTTACCGCAGCTGTGGACTTCCCAGCTCAGATGGGGAAAACTGGTCTGTATGCCTGGCCGCTCTTCATCCAGTTTCCTGAGGATCAATTGCTGCGCGACCGGCGCACCCTGGTGGTCGATGATGTGTGGGGTTCAGGGCGCACGATCACCTCGGTGAAGAACCGCGTTGTAGCAGCTGGGGGTTACCCGTTCACTTGCGTTCTCCATTTCAATCCCCAGCGCAGCCTGTTCAGCGATGCCCAGCCGAATTACTATGCAGCCATCACCGACGCTTATATCATCTATCCGTGGGAGATCGATCGCGGGATAGATCGAGTTCTTTTGGAATCGCCTCCCAAGCCCTCATCTTAATTAACAAAATTTATGCCAGCGGCAAGTAAGAAAATCGCCCTGCTGGGGGATGTGCATGCCACCCTACCGGCATTGGAGGCGGTCTTAACCCATGCAAAAAGCCTTGGGGTTG